>JAHIFE010000178.1 GCA_018901125.1 Pseudomonadota bacterium
CCCTGCTCTTTTAGGCGAATAACTTGATAGCGAATCTCTTGCTGGACATCGGTACTTTTTTTGCGAGCGTCATTGTTTTTCATGGCTCTTTTTATAACATATTCCTACCTTATAGTCGAGTATTTATTCGCCTGGTTAATAGGTTGTGTACTTATGGAGTAAAGAGATGGCTGAAAAAAAGAACTGGACAGAGATATTCTTGATACCCCTCGTTTTGGCTGTTGTTGGTATACTGGGTACTCACTTCATCACTCAACAGCAGGAGAGAAATGCCCAAGCCAAGGCTGATTCTGATCGGCAAGTAAAAATCTTAGAGATATTTGCAGAAAAAGTAACGAGTTCTGACGAGCAGCAGCGGCTACTTGCGCTTAAGCTATTGCGGGCGGTAGATGATGATCTTGCTGCGAAGCTTGCATCGGCTGTGGCGGAAGTAGAGCCCTTGCGGTCTAAGGTCGGGGAGGTGGCTACCGAAGTCGCAACTGAAGCAAGGGCGCGGATAGAACTTCTTCCTAGAATATATATACACGTAAAAGGGAACGACGAGCGCGAATCAGCACGTAGCGTAGTGCAGTTGTTGGAGACTGAACAATTTGTGGTGCCTGGAGTTCAGCGAGTTGGATCAAAGTTGCCGAAGGTGTCCCAATTGAGATATTTCAAAAAGACCGAGGAGGATGAGGCCAAGCGGATACTGCTGATCCTAAGTAAAGCAGGCTATAAGGTTTCACCCGAGTATATTGCTGGATACGAAGCCTCCAAAGCAATAAGGCCAATGCATTTCGAACTGTAGTTTGCGGCGGGCGATCCCAAATAAATGTGTTAAGTCAGCTTATTTTTAAGATTTGTTTATTAAAATGCTTCTTTTGGGGGGTTGAAGTAGCCGTGTTTTAAATTCGGAAAATCTTTTTTTATCTGAGAAAGTATATTTTTTATTCCTACCGGTTTGCTCATGGGCGCTATTTCAGACATGATCTTCCAGTAATTTAACGGATCAAAATTTAAATTTCTCCACTGTATGAAATCGACGGGATACTTTTTTAAAAAAGAATAAAGCGCAGCCTGTTCTTCCGGTGAATCAGTAAATCCGGGGCAATTAAGATAATTTATGGATACAAACTTTTTCTTTTCAAGAGCTATATCTATGCTTTTCATTACATCTGAAAAGGAGTATCCTTTTGGGCGGAAATATGCATCATAGCAGCTTTTCCTGACACTGTTCATACTTATTCTTATACTGTCAAGCCCTGCATTGAAAAGTTTTTCAATAACATCCGGCATACTTGCGTTTGTATTCATATTGATAGTACCGTTTTGTGTATTTTTGCGTATCAGCCTTATTGCCGGTTCAATAACATGAGCCGCAAGCAAGGGATCTCCTTCACAGCCCTGCCCGAAACTTACAACACTTTTTTTAACTTTTTTTATGTGTTCTGCAGCGATTTCTGAAATTTCTTCAGGTGTCGGAGTGAATGAAATTCTATCCTGGCTGTTTTTAATACCGCTGTTTTGCTGGAGCGATAAGCAGCCCAGGCACCGCGCATTGCAATTATTTGAAGTAGGAAGGGGGGCTTCAAATCTTTTCAAGAAAAAATTTTTTGCAGCGGGACAGCCATATGTCAAGGCGCAATTTTCAATATGAGCACGCAGCCTGTTATGCGGCAATTTTGTTTTCATCAGACGAATGCCTGCTAATACTTTATCGCGCTGCATCAGGCGTAAATCCTGCCTTCTTTCACTGTCTACAAGGATAACTGCCGTTCTGAATTGGCCATTGTGCCAACCTACAGCTCCATATGAAAATAATGGAAGATGCTTTGCATCATTATTTCCCATGTGTGCACTCACATGGGAAATAACATATCCTGGTGAATTGAATGCTGCTACCGGAAATATAGGCTCTCCCGGAGCATATGGGTTTTCTTTTACAGTTTCATGTTGTAGTGTTTTAAGGTTAAATAAAACAGGGTGCCTGTCCGGCAAAAACATAAACTCGCCACCATAAGGCATGGCTACAGTATTTTTATTTGACAGCGTAACAAGCGAAGACGCCGCCATTCCGACAGCGGCATATCCGTCCAGCTCGAATATTTTGCCCTGTTTATCGGCAACAACTGCCTTTATGAGGTTTTTATTTGTTTTCGAAGAATTAATTTTCATGTAAAACAGAAAACATGTAGGACATTTTCAGCTTCGCGCAATTCGTGCCCTTCTTGATTATATAAACAGTTTTGATTTTGTATGTTGTTATAAACCCTATATGGATGGAGCATGAAATCAGCTGTTATCCTTTTTAGATAGAGAATCTTTATCCCATCCACCGCCAAGAACCTTGTATAGAATAACCTGGCTATTTATAACTTCTGTCTGATAATTTATAAGATTGAGCGATGAATTTAGATAGCCACGCTGGGCGTCAAGCACTGTCAGATAATCAGTCACACCAACCTCATATCTTTTATTGGCAAGAGTCAGGACTCTTTCAAGCGCTTTTAACTCCTCTTCCTGGGCGGTTAGCTTGTTACCGGAAGATTTAATCTTAACCAAAGCATCATATACTTCTTTAAAAGCTGTTTTTACTGTCTTTACATATTGAATTACGGCTTCTTTCTGCTGGGCCTCTGTGATTTTAACATTTGAATCTATTCTGCCGAAATCAAGGATGGGTTCTATTAAATTCCCGCCGATATTCCACATCCGTGCTGATGACTGCATCAGGTTGTCCAGTTCAAAGCTATGCAGCCCAAGAGCACCGGTAAGAGATATGGACGGAAAATAGGCCGCTTTGGCAACACCAATTTGAAAATTAGCGGCTTTTAAAGCTTCTTCCGCCTGCACAATATCCGGCCTGTTGGAAAGCAGGCTTGAAGGCAGCATAGCAGGAACTGTAATCGGATCAGGCAATTTCTGATTTATATTATGCAAATTGTCGAAAATTTCGCTGGGCGTTCTGCCCAATAGAAGAGATAGAGTACTTTTTAATACCGCATCCTGCTCTTTTAAATTTTCAAGCAGAATTTTCACAGAATCATATTGAGCTTTTGCCTGCTGTACAACCATTTCATCAAGAATGCCATGTTTGTATTGTTTTTGCCGGAACTCATAAATTTCTTTGTAACTGTTTAATATGTTTTCCGTGGTCTGGAGTTGCCGGCCCAAAGAAACAAGGTTAAAATAAACTGTTGCAACATTAGATACAAGGCTTAGTTTAAGAGCTTCTTTACTTGCTTTGGTTGAAAGCAGAACAGATAGAGCAGCATCCCTTCGGTTCTTGATTTTTCCCCACAGATCCAGTTCGTATGCTACATCTGCTGTAAGAGCAAAATAATTGCTTGTATACGCATAGCCCAGTTGTGAAGCCTCAGCGCTTGTTCTTTGTCTTGAGGCTGTTCCCTTTGCATTTATAACCGGATAGCGGTCGGCTTCGGTAAAGCCCAGCCTGTGTCTTGCTTCTTCAATCCTTGCGACAGCTAACTTCAGGTCGTCATTATTTTTCAATGCCTCTTCGATCAGCAGGTTTAAATTTTCATCTCCATAATTTTTCCACCATTCGGTGTTAATAGTAGCGGTACCATCTGCAACTATTGGCTTTTCAGCCGGAAGATTGAGCTGGGGTTTAGTATATTTTGGTGCAAAAGAACATCCGCAAAACGCCACTACAGTGACTATTGCATACAAGCAAAGCTTTTTATTCATCTTTTCACCTTTTCCTCAAATATTTGTTTTGCTCTCATAATCAGATAATAAAAAAGAGGGATGGCATATATTCCCAGCGTGGTTGCCACAAACATTCCGGCTACAACCGTAGTTCCGATAATATTTCTGCTGCCTGCTCCTGCTCCTGTACCAAGAGCAAGAGGAAGAGTTCCGGCGATAAATGCAAAAGAAGTCATGACTATCGGACGGAATCTTATCCTTGCGGCTTCAACAGTTGCCTCAAACAAGGGCAAACCTTGTTTTTTATAGCGTTCCTCGGCAAATTCAACTATCAGGATTGCATTTTTTGCCGCAAGCCCAACCAGGGTTATAATGCCTACCTGAAAATATATATCACTTTCAAGTCCTCTTAGCAATACACCAAGTATAGCGCCAAATATTGCAAAAGGTATGGACAAGATAATTGCAATGGGAGCCAGCCAGCTTTCATAAAGGGCGATAAGTATCAAAAATACAAAAACAACTGCATAAATTGTGGCAACATAGCCTGTCTGAGCCAGACTTTTCTCCTGATAGGAAGTTCCTGCCCAGGCAACTGTATGTCCGGTCGGCAAAACTTTAAGAGCTGTATCTTCTATCGCCTTAAGCGCTTCACCGCTTGAAAAGCCGTGTCTCGGTTCTCCAATGATTTTTGCGGCAGGAAACATGTTAAATCTTTCAACAACACTTGTATCAATAATCCTTTTCACTGTAATAAGTGAACTGACCGGTACCAGTTGACCATGCTGTGAACGAACAAAGACTTTATTGTAATCATTTACCGATTCCCTGAAGTTGCCTTCGGACTGAATATTTACATGATATGTTTTTCCGTAAAGATTTACATCATTAATATAGCTTTTACCAAAAGTCATTTGCAGCGTTTTGTATAATTTATCTATTTCAACCCCTAAAGATTTTGCTTTTTCCCTGTTTACTACAACCGAATAATGCGGTACGTTAGTATTAAGCGTTGTCCTTACAGCCATCAAAGCCGGATGCTCATTAGCCTTTTTAACAATTTCCTGCATGTATTCGTTAAGTTCGCTTATGGACTCTCCGGTTCTGTTCTGTATATACATTTCAAATCCGCCCGTATTGCTTAATCCGCTAATAGGAGGAGGAGTAACGGCAAATATCAGGGAATCCTTAATTTGAGAAAATTTTTTGTTCATATCTTCGGCAAGTGCTCTTGCCGATTGTTCAGGTCTTTTCCGCTCCGGCCAGTCTTTAAGATTTGTCCATGTTGCAGAACTATCCGTTTTTAAGGCGCCGGAGCCAAAATCGAGCCCTATTATTCCTCCTCCCTGAGCTACCTCGGAATAGGACTGGGAAATCCTTTCTATTTCAAGCTCGGTTTGCAACGTGCGATATAGCGATGTACCCGGCATCATATAATTTAAAACCAGAACCAATCCCTTATCCTCCATTGGCACCAGACTGGATGGCAGCTTATTAACCAGATGAAATATAAGAAATATCATGATGCCAAAAAGCATAATATTAATTATTGCAGTTTTTATTACCAGTTTAACAACCTTTGTAAAGTTATTGGTTATTTTATCAAACATAACCAGAAACATCCTGATCGGCAGGATAGGTTTTGAATGTGTCTCTTTTAAAAAGAGTACACAAAGGGCCGGAGTTAGAGTAAGAGCTACAATGCCGGAGATAAAAACCGATATTGCAATTGTGATGGCAAACTGCTGATACATCTTGCCGCTGAATCCACCTATAAAGGAAGCGGGTATAAACACTGCAGAAAGAACAAGAACTATTGCTATAACAGGTGAAGTGATTTGCTGCATGGCTTTTATAGTTGCTTCTTTTACCGTAAGCTTTTCTTCCCTTAAAATACGCTCCACATTTTCTATAACCACGATGGCATCATCAACCACAAGTCCTATTGCAAGAATAAGCCCGAACAGAGTTAACAGATTTATAGAAAATCCCGCTGAATAGATACCCGCAAAGGTACCTATAATTGAAACGGGTATTGCCATTACAGGAATAAATGTAGCCCTGAAGTTTCCCAAAAAAACATAAATCACCAGAGTAACAAGAAAAATTGAGATAACAAGAGCAATTATAACTTCTTTTATTGATTCTCTTACAAATCTGGTAATATCATCAACCAGGTTGTATTTTACATCCGGAGGAAAGTTTTTAGACATTTCAGCAAGTTTTTTATTTACCGCATCTCCAACGGCTACTGCATTAGCACCGGGACTCAAAAAAATACCCATAGCAACACCGGGCTCTCTTTTAAACGAACCTTTCATGCTGTAGTCTTCTGCTGCAAGTTCCACCCTGGCGACATCTTTTAACCTTAAAGATGAACCATCCCGGCTTGAATGTATAATAATGTTTTCAAATTCTCCAATTGTTTTTAATCTGCTTTCAGCTCTTACACTGTATGTATAAATCTGTGCCGTTGAGCTGGGCTCCTCGCCGATTCCGCCTGCTGTAAACTGGGCATTCTGACCCTTGATAACATCGCTTATATCCGAAGGCGTAAGCCCGAAAACAGCCAATTTGTCGGGGTTGAGCCATACTCTCATTGAGTATTTCTTTTCTCCATAAAGAAAAACATCACCAACTCCGGGTACTCTTTTCAGATCATCTACCACATTTATCGCAACATAATTTGAAAGAGAGATTATATCCCGCTTTTGATTTTCAGAGATCCAGCACAATACTGCAAGCATATCCGGAGAACGTTCACGAACTATAACTCCCTGCTTTTGTACTTCTTCGGGTAAAGTGCTGAGAGCTATCTGTACCCTGTTGTTTACATCAACGCTTGCCATAGCCGGATCAGTGCCTACATTAAAAAAAATGCTCATCGTCAGTGATCCGTCGGAAGATGCAGTGCTTGATATATAAATCATATCCTTTACACCGTTTAGAGAATCTTCAAGCGGTATTGCTACTGTTCTTGAAACGGTATCTGCATCCGCTCCGGGATATACAGCTCTGACTATTATCTGAAGAGGCGTCAGGGCAGGATACTCCTGGACGGCTAATTCCTTTAGAGCAATGATTCCCGCAAGGGTTATGACAATCGCAATAACTGTGGATAGTAACGGCCTTTCTATGAAAAATTTAGAAAACATAACCCTTATGCCTCTTTATTTATAATTTTATCTGTTTTTACCGGCATATCCGGCCTTATTTTGAAGAAATTGTTTACTACAACCAGATCGCCCTGATTTAACCCCTTTTCAATAATAAAATCTCCCCCGGAACTTTCACCTACCACAACAGGCCTTATGGCTACTTTCCCATCTTTAACAATAAATACAATAGTACCTCCTGGATTTTGAATAACGGCCTGTTGAGGTACAGAAACAGTATTTTTTCTTTTCAGGCCTTCTATCTTGATTCTTACGAACTGCCCGGGAAGTATTTCTCCTTCCGGATTTGAAAAAATTGCCCTTGCTTTTACGGAAGCAGTTTTTTCATTAATATTTGTATCAACAAAATTGATTACACCTTTTTTGCTGTATTTCCCATTGTCTGTGATAATCCAGGCCGAAAGCATTTTCCCTGTTTTTGACCAGGAACCGCTTTTTATTTCATATTGTGTTTTAAGAAAATCTATATCCGGCAGTGAAAAATCAATATATATTGGATCTGTCTGTGTCAGTGTAACCAGAGGCATGCCGGGTCCGACAAAATTTCCAACATCTACAGATCTCAGTCCCGTAACCCCGGATGATGTTGCCCGCACATCGGTATAATTTAGATTAATAGTAGTTTGCAGTAAACGCGCCTTTGCCGCCATAGCTGATGCTTTGGCTATCTCATATGCTGAAAGAGCCGTATCCCGATCCTGTTCACTAACCACACGATCGTTGAACAGAGCATGGATTCTTTTCCAGTCTCTTTCCGTTTTATTTAACTGAGCAAGGGCCTGTTCCAGCAGTGCCTGCGCATTAGCTGTTTCAGCTTCATACATATTCGGTTCAATTTTAAACAGCGGGGCATCTTTTAAAACAGATTGGCCTTCCGTAAAAAATTTTTCCTGCAGAATTCCGGAGATCCTTGCCACAAGAGTAACACTGCTCATGCTTTTTGTTCTTGCTGGGTATTCCAATTCCACCGGGATATCTTTTAGTTTCGGTACCTGATAAACATCAACAGACACTACGGGCAGCGAATCCATTTTCTTCTGTTCGGATTTAGCTGTTTTATCCGTTTTCGAACAGGCTGCACCGGATAAAACAAAAAAAATAAGTATGAAAACGGTAAATATGTTTATTGGTAAAATATTTACTCTCATGATTCTCCTTCCTAATTGTTCAATATTTTTATAAACTGCGAAGAGTATTTTCAACACTCCAATTTTTTAATTTGCGGCTCGTTTTCATCTTTACTGCTTTTAATACTGGTTAAAAAGAGATCCAGAATTGTTGCTGCATTTTTCGTATAAGGATGCTGCTTGGGATCTCGGAGCCAAAGCAGCAGGAAAGAGCTTATAATACTGTTAAGCGAAATTGCGAGATAATATGGAGTGAGCAGCGGTTTAAAAAGTCCTGCTTTAATACCAGCTTCAAAAACATCAGCAAGTTTCATCAGTAGTTTTTCATACAAAAGCTGGATATCTTCATTAAAGCTGGCGGTTATATATGTGCTTGCCAAATGAGTTCTATCTATATACAGTTTCAAAGTAGCTTCATTTTCCATCAGCACTTCTCCTTTGACTTTAACATAGTTACGTATTTTTTCAATTTCATTACCCGGTATTTCCAAAGCTTCTATAAAAACGGCATTAGCTTTTTCTGAAAATTCCATAATCATTTCAAGGTATAATTCTTCTTTGTTAGGGAAAAATTTATACATCGTCCCGATTGCAAACTCAGCCTTCTTTGCAATTTTATGCATTGAAACATTGTGGTATCCAAACTCTGAAAAAAGGTCGAGCGCAGCTTTGATTATGTCGTGACGTTGCCGCAACTTCTCCCTTTCCCGTCTTGAGAGTACCTTATTTTTCATCAAATAATTTCCTTCTGTTTTAGTTCAATGAGACATTTGTGGAATAGGATGTCACATTATAGAATCAGATGTCACGTTGTCAATATAAAATACTTCTGGAATTAAAATAGATATGAGAGCCACTTTCAAAACGTTTCAGTTTGGTCAAGGTCAAGGCGGGTGAAAATTTTAACCGCAGGAATGCATGGGGTATTTCGAGGATTATAATTTTCACCCAACGCAGAGATCGGCCAAAATGGGACGTTTTGAAACTGGCTCATGATTATATCATTTAATTGTTGTTTTAATGAGATAATTTGGTTAATCTATTTAAGGAATACTATTTGAAACAAAATTATAATGAGATTTATTATGCCGTTTGATTACACGCTCTGTCAGAAAGATGCTTTAACTCTCGAGTTGCTTGAAATAAACTCAAGCGGTTCTAATCTCACACCAAGCCATAGCTTGTTTCTCCACCGATCCGTTGTTGAGCTTATTACAAGCGCATCAATTGTAAAACTATTGTAAAATTGTTGAAATGTTTTGCAACTAACCTGTTCTTATTTTATAAATTTGCCGATAAGATCGATAAGATATTTAAATTATACTATGAGACCTTTGCATAACATCCCATTTTTGGCCGATTACTGCCTCAGGCTCAAATCATGTACGAAGAGAAGAGTAAAAGCGACACTCGAAATACTCAATGTATTTATGTGGTTGCATTTATCGGCTTCTTTGTGCTTGACCCGAACTGGATGTTTTTCAAAGGTTTTACTCTATTAGATAGAATGAATCGCAAAGGAGTTTTTAATTAATATGAGTTTTACTTCACTAAAAATCGGTGACCTTGTCAGCCGCATTCCAATTATACAAGGGGGTATGGGGGTTGGCATTTCCATGTCCGGTCTTGCTTCGGCTGTTGCTAACGAAGGAGGAATAGGAATAATTGCCACCGCCATGATAGGAATTGATGAACCTGACGTTTCCGCCAACCCTTTAGTGGCCAATGTCAGAGCGCTTAAACGGGAGATAAGAAAAGCACGGTCTATGACTAAAGGGATAATCGGTGTTAACATCATGGTGGCATTAACTCACTATGCCGACCTTGTTAAAGCATCTATTGAAGAAGCAGTTGATATAATTATTTCAGGTGCCGGTCTTCCTTTGGATCTTCCAGGGTTCCTTGTTGAGGGTGCTAAAACAAAACTTGTGCCAATTGTCTCTTCAGCCCGCGCGGCTAAAATTCTAAGCCAAAAATGGTTATCAAAGTACAATCGTCTGCCTGATGCCTTTGTTGTGGAAGGGCCTAAAGCAGGAGGACATCTGGGGTTCAAGAAAGAACAGATAAATGATCCGGACTATGCACTTGAAAAACTTGTTAAAGAGGTAATCGAAACCGTTGGACCTATAGCAGCGAAGTGTAACACTACTATTCCGGTTATAGCAGCGGGCGGAATTTATACTGGTGGGGATATACGTAAGATGTTAGATCTGGGAGCTGCCGGTGTCCAAATGGGAACCCGGTTTGTAGCAACCTTTGAGTGTGACGCAGCCTTAGACTTCAAGAAAGCATATGTGGATGCAAAGCAAGAAGATCTGATGATAATAAACAGCCCTGTGGGGATGCCTGGCCGTGCCTTGCATAACAAATTTTTAGATGATGTTGAAAACGGTATCAAAAAACCCTTCAAATGTCCCTACCATTGTATTAAAACATGCGATGTTGAAAACAGTCCTTATTGCATTGCATTGGCTCTTGCAGGAGCCAAGAAAGGAAAATTTAAAAGCGGGTTTGCTTTTGCAGGTTCTAACGCATACAGAGTAAATGAGATAGTTTCCGTAAAAGATTTGATACAGACTTTACAACTGGAGTTTTCACAAGCTCAAAGTTGATGGGCTCATAAATAAATGCTCTTTGTCTTCCGGTAAAGCTGATGTTGGAGGGTTATTCTGTGCCTATTGCACATTTTTGTGGCCAATTTTTCTTGACATACAAGTTATTTATTCTTATGCTTTTTCCATACAAAAAGTAATGCCTTGTCAAATGTTGTTTAATAATCTATGAGTGAAAACTGATCTGTTCTTTATGGTGCCATAGCGCATATTTTGCTGGCAATTGAAAGGAGTAGTGTATGAAAACTCTCTTTTTGATCATATTGTTCTTATCTCTTGTTTTTGTGGGCACTCCGGTGTGCCTGGCGGCAAGTTCAGATCATATTGGTATAGTGAAATCACTTGCCGGTGATGTCGTTATTGTGAGGAGTGACAAGACGATAAAGGCAGAGCCGAACATGAAACTTATCAAAGGTGATCTCGTAATTACGGGAACAGACGGTAAGGTTGGTCTTATCTTTGAAGATGATACCGTCATTTCTATGGGGTCAAACAGCAAGATTCTAATCGAGAACTTCATTTTTCAACCCAGCGAAAAGAAACTCTCCTTCATAGCCAAATTTTTTAAAGGGACTGCATCAATTTTATCCGGACAGATAGCCACGCTGGCGCCCGAGATGTTTTGTTTTGAGACACCACTTGCTACTGTTGGTATTAGGGGAACGCATTTCCTGGTTAAGGTAAATCCGGATTGAGGGTAATCCTCTCGCTTCGTTGCTGTTCTTTCCAATCACTCCGGACAATTGATTTTTAAGGAGGATAAGAGTATGTATTACAGGCTGCGTCTTGCGTTTCTTTTTATCACGATCCTTCTTGTAAGCGGTTGTGCTGCACATAAGGATATAATTGTCCTGATCCCTGATTCCGATGGGAAAACGGGAAGCATTACCGTTTCAAATCAGGCAGGAAGTGTTGCAATTGACTCTCCTAACCACGCAACGAGCATTATCGATTCAAACAAGCTCCCTTCTCCTCCTGTAAAGCTGGAACAAGATACAATTGATACAATGTTTTCAGAAGCACTCTCCATGCAGCCTAAACAACCGCAGCATTTTATTTTGTATTTTGAAAAAGATACACTTCTTACATCGGATTCAAACGAACTTATCCCTGCTATAATTACTGCTATCCGGGAACGTAATTCTACAGACATCATGGTGGTGGGACACTGCGATACCTTGGGAAGCAAAGATTACAACATGACTCTTTCAGAAAACAGAGCTATTTCCGTAAAAGACTTGCTGATTGGCCAGGGTGTTGGCCCGGACAATATCAAGACAACTTCACACGGAAAGGAAAACCCATTGATAAAAACCGGAGATAATGTGAGCGAAGCAAGAAACCGCAGAGTGGAAGTTGTAATAAGGTAAAGTTATTAATGTGAAAGAACAGGATTCAAGTATTCAGGCAATCGGATTGACCAAAAAAATCCTTCTTACAGGGCTTGTAATTAGTCTTTTTATTGTTGCAGCCTACCTGATTTATCCCCGCTTTATAAGATCCATTAACAACAGATCAACGGATATTATCATGGCCTTTTCTGAAAAAAAGGCTGCATCAGGTTCCGTGGTGGTAGTTGATATCGACGAAAAAAGTCTCGCAGAATATGGCCAATGGCCATGGCCCCGGTATCGGCTATCACAACTTCTCCAAAAAATTGCCGAAACGGGGGCTACAAGTATAGCTCTGGACATGATTCTTGCCGAGCCTGATCGAACCTCTCCTGTGAACTGGCAAATATCCGTTGGCCATGAACGAGAATATCCGGTTGACTTGTCAGGCAGCATTCCAGCTGAGACACTTGATCACGACCGATGCCTTGCAGATACCTTTTCAAAGGGACCTTACGTCCTCGGTTATGAATTTCTCTTTAAAAACAACTCAAAACCTAATACTGAGTGCAGGCTTCATCCGTTTAGGGTTGTAAGGATGAACAGACCGGATAAGGGAGAACGACAGCCCGGGTTTTTCACTGCCAATGGAGTTGTCTGCAATCTTCGGCTCTTTTCCGATGCCATAAAGTATTCGGGATTTCTTAATGCTACACCCGATTCAGATGGAGTCCTCAGGAGGGTTCCTCTGGTTATACGGTTTGAGGGCCAACTTTTTCCCTCCCTTGCACTGGCAAGTCTAATGCAATGGAAGAACTCAGATCGAATAGATATCATAAAGACGAAAGGCGGTTTTCTGAATTTAAATATCTGTGGGGTAAGCATCCCTGTCGATAGACAAGGAAATATGATTTTAAATTTCAGTAAAAGTGCTACCACCCCGCAGGTTTCAGCCGGAGATATTCTTGTCGGCAATGTTTTGCCCGGATATTTCAAGGATAAAATAGTTCTTGTAGGATCTACCGCCTCCGGCCTGGATCATACTTATCAGACTCCAACCAACCCGGTATATTCACATGTAGACCTGCATGCACAGATTCTGGAGAATCTGATAAGTGGGCAATCGGTTTTTCGGCCTAGGGAATTTCTGCTATGGGAAGCGATTTTAGGGCTTATCCTGGCGATTTTAATATGCCTGACAATTGCCAAGATGGGAATTCTGGCAAGTGCCGTAGTTGCAGGTGCAGCTATTTCAGGGATCTGGATCGGGACCGGTTTGCTCTTTCGTGCATATGGCTGTCTGTTGTCGCCATTATTACCTACAGTTCTGATTGTATCTAACTATACCGTTCTTACTATCCTCAAGGAATGGAAAAATCATCTGGCTGCCAGAGAAAAGGCTGGCAATGCACTGGTTTTGCTCAAGTCAAGCGAAAAAGAATTGAATTCCATAATCAAAAGCGTTCCGGATATAATTTTCCGGCTTGATTCCGAAGGCCGAATAACATTTTTAAGTCCGGCTGTTTCAAAATATATAAGCTCTCCCGAACATTTGATAGGACAACCTATATTTAACCTGGTTGCACCCAATGATCTGCAGAAAGTAAAGTACAGGATTAATGAAAAGCGAACAGGCAGTAGGGCAACTTACGGGTTGGAAGTTCGCCTCCTGTTGCCTCATAAAAAAGATGGAACTATTGAAGAGGAAGGATATTTCAGTGTCTCTGCTGAGGGAATCTATCGGAACGAGACTCCATGCTCGGCTGAATTTATTGGGACTCAGGGAATCATAAGGGATATTACTGAGCAGAAAAAGCTCGAGGAAAGGTTGCTCCATGCAAAAAAGATGGAAACAATAGGCAATCTGGCGGCAGGGGTGGCCCACGATCTCAACAACATACTTACCGGGCTGGTATCCTATCCGGATCTGCTTTTGCTGGAACTTCCAGAGGGCAGCCCCATGCGTAAAAAAATTGCTGTTATTCAGAAGTCCGGCCAAAAGGCTGCGGCAATTGTACAGGATCTTCTAACTCTTGCTCGTCGTGGAGTTAAGGTCAGCAAACCTGTCAACATGAACAATGTCATTTCCGACTATATTATATCTCCTGAATACAACGCCGCTAATAAATTCCATCCGGGTGTTATTTTGGAGACCGATCTCGCTTCTGACTTGATGAATGTAAAGGGATCACGGGTACATCTTTCCAAGGCTATCATGAACATTCTGAACAACGCTGCCGAGGCGATGCCTGCCGGAGGACATATCCGTCTCTCTTCGTATAATCGTTATCTTGATATTTCTTTGAACCTCTATGAAGAGATTCCAGCCGGAGAATATGTTTGTATCAGCGTTGCAGACGAAGGGGTAGGAATAGCCGATGAGGACCTCGAAAAGATTTTTGAGCCGTTTTACAGCAAGAAATCTATGAAACGCAGCGGATCGGGTTTAGGGATGACGGTAGTATGGGCTACTGTCAAAGATCATAAGGGGTATATAGATCTGAAAAGCACGGAGGGGGAGGGCACCAGGATAGTTTTATATTTGCCTGCTACCCGTGAAAGCGAGGAAATAGATTCACACAGGATTGTCCTTGAAGAATATCTTGGCACAGAACGAGTGCTTATAGTCGATGACATGCCGGAACAGGTTCAGATCGCCTCAAATATGCTTTCCAAACTTGGGTATAAAGTGGATACGGTTGGAAGCGGTGAGGCGGCAGTTGAATATATGCAAAAAAATCAAGCAGATCTTATAGTCCTTGATATGGTCATGCCGGGAGGTTTAGATGGTCTTGAAACTTATCAGCGGATTATAGAAATCCATCCGCGCCAGAAAGCAATAATTGCGAGTGGTTTTTCCGAATCCGACAGAGTTAAAGCACTTCAGGCGCTTGGCGCAGGAGCCTATATCTCGAAGCCTTATACACTTGAAAAAATCGGTGTTGCGGTAAGAAAAGAGTTGGATCGCAGGCGTATATAGAATTCTTATGTTTTGCAATTCCAAAATATTGTTGGTGGTACGAAGTTATAAATCATTTTCAAAAACATAACCTACCAGCCTGATGCTTTTGAAGTATTTAGGTTTTCTTGAATCGTCTTCGAAGTATTTTCTGAACCTTGCCACAAAATTATCCACAGTTCTTGTCGTAATGCTGCCGGTATAACCCCATCCGATTTCAAGGATTTTTCTGCGCGAAAGTGCCTTTCCTCTGTTTGCAATAAAAAGTTTCAACAGTTTGATTTCCTGTTCCGTTAATGTAACTTTTCCGATTCTGCATAAAGCCGTGGATTTTTCAAAGTCGATTATATTATCACCAAATTTATATATGTTAGTCAGCAAACCGCCCGCGTCACTTACCGTTATTTCTTCTCTTGATAACCATGAGGCTTTCACAAGCAAGCGTTCAACTCTTAAGAGAAACTCTTCAAGATTAAATGGTTTTGATAGATAGTCATCAACACCGCAGGAAAGCCCCTTAATTTTATCATTGGCTTCTGCTTTTGCCGACACAATTAATATAGGGACCCGCTCATCCTCAAGGCGAATGTTTTGAAGAACCGACAAACCGTCAATTCCGGGAAGCATGATATCAAGCACTACCAGGTTTGGTCTCCATTTCTTCCATATATGCAGGCCAGATACGCCGTCTTTTGCTATCACTACATCATATCCTTGCAGGGAAAGATTAAGTTTAAGCCCTTCTGCTATGTGAATATCATCCTCTATTATAAGGATTCGTTTATTTCGCTGATACTTCATAATAATACTTTTTAATTTTAAAAAATTATCATTCTTTATATGGCAATTTAAGGGTAAAAACCGAACCCTTTCCGATTCCGTTGCTTTCAGCAACTACTTTTCCATTATGCGTGTGAGCTATGTTCTGAACAAGATAAAGGCCAAGACCGCTTCCCTTGGCTGTCATATCCTTGTACTGTCCAACCTGATAAAATTTCCCGAATATTTTCTTTATCTGGTTTTTTTCAATCCCGATTCCGTTATCCTCAAACTTTAAATGCAAAATATTATTTTGCAAATCAAATGAAATGTCTATTGTTGGTACTTTTGAATCATTGTATTTAACCGCATTTGTTAATAGATTCATAAGGAGCATTTCAAAAAGATACGTATTTATCGGATAAACATATGGGTTATTCGATAAATTATGAACAGTTATTATGCATTCAGGAAAAAGATGGCTATTTGTTTTACAAAAAGACTCAACAGCAGCAACAAGATCGGTCTCAATAAAATCTCCCTGATAGCTTTTACTCTCAATCCCGGCAAGATCCAGTATGCGTCCTATATTATCAGAAAGTCTAACGACATCCTGTATCATATAATTAATATATTTTATTTGTTCCGGTCTTGAAAGCTCGTGTTTAGAAAGAGTTTCAAGAAACAATTTTAAGGAGGTTACGGGTGTTTTAAGCTCATGCGTAAAGTTGTTTATAAAGTTTTGCTGAATTCTATACAGCTGGTATGTTTTTAGATTATACATGAAAATAGTA
Source organism: Pseudomonadota bacterium (assembly GCA_018901125.1). Taxonomy (GTDB): domain Bacteria; phylum Desulfobacterota; class Desulfobacteria; order Desulfobacterales; family RPRI01; genus RPRI01. The sequence continues at coordinate 16,410 of JAHIFE010000178.1, forward strand.
AATATCCCAAGGAGTATGATTCCGACAAGAACAGATAAGACCAGAATAACTACCCAAGTGTGTGATTCAAGAGCAACCGATGGTTCAATGTTAAACCTGGTAACTATCGTCTTGAGACCGGAGCTGACCCTGATATACCAGTATATATACAAAAAAAGCGACGTGGCCAGCGCCATGACTGAAAGCATAAAAACAATAATCGGGTAAAACCATTTTGATTGATCCATAATATTATCTGCTACATCACCTTATAAATAAAGTCAATTTTATAAAATGGTTATAGATTCGAAATTAGCTTTGTCGTTTCCTCTTTATTATTGCCTTATTAAAAACTGAAAAACCGACTTTTTACTCGGCGGGAGAGGGTTCCATATTTTTGAGAAGTCTTATTTATAAAATTATTTAAATAGTGATGAAAGACCAATGTTCATAGATTAACTGATAAAATCGGATTTTTTATATGGCAGCGATCATTCTACCGGTTTCTTTATTTTCATAGCCTGGAAGTTGAGCAAGTTCATCACGAAATGAACGGGTTTGAAGTATATCAAGCATAGTGCGTATAGCCTGGTGATCCATTAAATCGGTTGGAATTATAATATCGCAACGAACCGTTTCCATAGTAATAAAATCAAGCCCCCAGGCGGATGCAATGGCTCTTAGACCCAATGCAGCATCTGCAAGGCCATAAAGCAGCATCTGTGCTCCTTCTTCGTGGCTCAATACAATGTTATTGTAACCTGCAATTTTATCGGCAGGAATACTTAAACTTTCAAGGCGATCGTCCAGAAGGGTGCGTAGAGCTGCACCGGCTTCCCGGTTGACAAATCGCACAAATCCTTTGGCAAGATCGGATATACTTTTGATTTTACGAGGATTTCCCTTTGCTATCATAATGCCCTCCTCAAAATTTGCAAAGGCTATTACATTTGCAGGAGTTCCTCCTAATATTTTCTTTGCAAAAGCAACATTGGATTGTTCTTTACCTGAATCGTGCATGTGTGTTGCCGCCATATGGGTTTGTCCTGCCGCCAGATGTTTGAGAGACTGCCCGCTGGAAGCAAATCGGCATTTAAGACGAACATCCATACATTGTCGGGCAACATGGCTGGCAAGTATTTGTAAAGCCGGATCGCATCCTAAAAGCAAGGCGGTTTTTTCTATCCTGTCGAAATGTTCAAATAACTTCACTTTCTTTCCGTCGGCTTCAAGCATGCCGTCTGCCGCTTTAAAGCCTTGTCCTAATGACTTTCTTCCTTCAAGAGAGTAACCCACAAACTTCTCGCGTATCTTAACAACAGATATTCTACTGTTGGGAGAAATACTTTTGTCCGCAAGAATAATGTCGGCAGAGTGTTCAGGCAGGTTATGATAAAACATGTCTTCTACCTTGCAGCCGAGAACTCTTGCCATTTGCAGAGCTACTGTTGTATTAGGGACGTATTTGCCGCTTTCGATGTCATAAACCGCCTGCCTTTTTATTCCAACCAGAGAAGCAAGCTGAATTTGAGATATTCCTGCTGATTGTCGAATTTCCTTTAGACGGCAAGTTATAGCCGGTTTATCTGATCCGTTCACTGAATATTCTCCGTATACAGCTCATAAAAATTATGCAATTTATAAATTTGTAATTGACAATTATAAACGGCATTTGTATGGTCAAAATCGTTTATGACAATTATAAACGTCAAAATATTTATAAGATATTTGCGATTAATTGACAAGATATTTAATATCTATATGTTTTTAGAAGAAAGGAGCATGATGTGAAAATAAAATTTTTGTTAAAGAGTTCTCCCCTGCTGGTTCTTAGCCTTTTTATTCTGGGTATTTATTCAACAATGGCTGTTGCCGGTTCCGGCGCAGAATCTATAACTGTATTTGCAGCAGCTTCAACAACCAATGCGATAACAGAAATCGGCAAAATGTTTTCTGAGCAAAATAAGGTTGAATTCATTCCATCTTTTGCATCATCATCAACTTTGGCAAAGCAGATCGAAAACCAGGCCCCTGCAAATTTATATATTTCTGCCAATTACAAATGGATGGATTATCTTAAAGAAAAAAAGATAATCAATAACTCTTCCCGGTTTGATCTTTTGAGCAATCGGATTGTTCTTATTGTTCCAGCGGACAGCAGCATCAAAAAAATAGATATTAAAGCAAATTTTGATCTTTCCAAACTTTTGGGAAACGGGTATTTATCCATGGGTGATCCTGATCACGTACCTGCAGGAATTTACGGAAAACAGTCTCTTGAAAATCTGGGTGTATGGGATAGCATCAAAGATAAAGTTGCCAGGTCAAAGGATGTTCGTGCAGCCCTTATGCTGGTTGAACGGGGAGAATCGCCCCTGGGCATTATTTATGTCACGGATGCAGCCATTACAAAAAAGGTAAGAATTGTTGGCACGTTTCCCGAAGAAAGCCACTCTTCTATATTATATTCTGTAGCGCTGGTTGCCGGCAAAGAAACTCCTGCGGCCCTGGATTTCATGAAATTTCTTAAAACCCAAGAAGCAAAATCCATATTTGAAAAATACGGCTTTACCGTTTTGCAAAATTAAATACTTCTACAATGGATGGCAAACATGGGTTCAATCTGGAATGAAAGGTAAGATTCCGTCAAGGTTTAAATATGGGGCAATGGAGTTTATCTTGCTATGACAGTAATGGAATGGGAGGCACTTCGCTTAAGTCTTTGGGTTTCATGCTGTGCCATGACAGGCAGCCTGATTCCAGGGATTTTGGTTGCATGGATTCTTGCGCGCTTTGAATTTCCAGGCAAATCTATTTTAGACGGATTGGTGCATCTGCCGTTGGTGGTTCCTCCTGTTGTGATAGGATATTTGCTTCTTCTTCTTTTCGGGCAAAGAGGAATAATAGGCGCCTGGTTGCTAAAAACTCTTGGTGTTACAGTTGCATTTACCTGGAAGGGCGCTGCAATTGCTGCCGCAGCCATGGCATTTCCTTTGCTTGTGAGGGCCGTAAGACTTTCTATCGAAGGTGTGGATCAGGGGATAGAAGATGCTGCCCGCACACTTGGCGCAGGACCAGTGAGAGTGTTTTTTACAGTTACTCTTCCATTGATTACGCCAGGAATCATTACAGGGCTGATTCTTTCCTTCGCACGAAGCCTCGGTGAATTCGGGGCAACGATCACTTTTGTATCCAACATTCAGGGGCAGACGCAAACGCTTCCCCTGGCTCTTTACACACTTACTCAGACCCCGGGAGGAGAAGCCGGTGCAATGCGGTTATGTGTAATATCGGTTGCGGTCGCTATGTCTGCGCTTATCGCTTCCGAAGTTATGTCGAAACGATTTACCGCTTATATAAGGGGTTGATTGGTGATAGATATTCATGTTGAAAAAAAGCAGGGTGATTTCCGGATTAATGCTACATTTGCTTCTATAGAAACGGGTATTACCGCGCTTTTTGGAAGTTCAGGCGCGGGAAAGACATCTATCATCAACATGGTGGCTGGACTTCTTCGCCCCGACAAAGGACATATCACTATAGACGGGTGCTGTTTATTTGATTCGGATAAAGGGATAAATGTCTCTCCGGAAAAGCGGCGTATTGGTTACATATTTCAGGAAGGCCGTCTGTTTCCACATCTTAGCGTACTATCCAACCTTACTTATGGTATGCGTCTGATTCCGCCTTCACAGCGTTATGTTAAACTTGATCAGGTCGTTGAGCTTTTGGGTATAGAAAGCTTGCTTTGTCGCAGACCCGCCAAACTGTCGGGAGGTGAAAAACAGCGTGTTGCCATCGGCAGGGCGCTACTTACAAGCCCTACAATTCTTCTTATGGATGAACCTCTTGCTTCTCTGGACGCTGCCCGTAAGGCAGAAGTTCTCCCATTTATTACTGCTCTCACCCGAAACCTGTTGATACCTATTCTTTATGTTACCCACGATTTAGAAGAAATCATGACTCTTGCAGATAATGTTGTGTTAATTGAATCAGGCTGCGCAACTGTTGCAGGATCTCCTGAAGAAGTAATTAACCGAATCAAATTGCAATTTCATAAAGCTAAATTCTGAAAACAGCAAGGTCAGAAGCTTTCCAGCCAGCGTTTTTCCAGTGATTTGTAATTGACCCCGAACTCCCCGAAAGCGCGGTCGATAGCCTCTGAAATTGTCAATCCATCACCAAGAGCAAAAACAAGTTTTTGCAGACGATACCAGTCATATTCGTCTCTTAAAAAGCGTACGAAGGAATAGCTTTGCTCATAGGCCAGCATTGCATGCATGCCGGAATAATTTTTAAAAGACCCCTCAAGGGCGGCAAGTTTTAACAGCTTATTATGCCTTCTGGCCTTCTCAAACAAAACCATCTTCCGATCTTCCTGCTCATACTCTGAAAGTTGAGCAAGGCCTTCGTTAAGCCAGCAAGGGATGTTAGCTCCGGCAATGTCTCTCAAAATCACATGCATGTATTCATGGGTCAAAAGCTGCTTTACTCTCTTGCCGACAGTTTCAATGCCACCGATAGGAAGCCGGATTTTCCCGTCATACAGCCCTCCTGACCAGTCGGGTGAATGGGTTATGTCTTTGAATTGCTTGCGGCTATATAATATAACCGGAGTTTGCTGCTCAGGATAATAGTCCATCAAAGAACCAAGGTGGGAATAGATATCTTCGAGTGCGTTAAGTACATCCGATCCCAGAAGATCATTGGCATTTCCTTCGAAGGTAATGGTAAAATGTCTGCCATACTCCTTTTTCATATCCTGTTCTACAGCCAGTTCCCGCTGCACCTTTTTATACATATCTTCAATTGCCTTGTTGCCGGAATCAAGCATACGGGCAGATCCAAGAACCTCGAAAGCATCATGCATCCGGTCTGTAGCATAAAATATTTTTCCAAGCATGAACAGAACTTGCGCATCAGGTTCTCCCATGCTGCGTGCTATTTGCAGGTTAACCTCGGCTTCGTCATATTTATTTAGGCGAAAAAGTGCAAGTCCGCTCATGACCCGAAACAGACGATTTTTGCCATCAAACTCCTGCGCTTCTAACATAAGAGAGGCCAGTGCTTGATAATCTTTCTTTTGAGACAGAGCGATTCCGGCTGACAGATAGGCATTCTGAAGGTTTTTGCGGATTACCTCATTCTGGGGAAGCTTCTCACTCAACTGTTTTAGCAACTCGATTGCATCTTTATGCTTCCCCTGATTCAGCATCTGAACCGCCCTGTTGTTGTCATCGTGATAACTGCGCTGATCTGCCTGTGCTCCAGGGCAATACAGTAGCAGCGCCAACAGCAGGGACATAAGAATTGTTGCAACTTGTTTGGTTTTCATGTTTTTTAATAAGGCCTTTTGCGAGATTATTCGGGATAGAGAGGGTCGCCTTTTTAATCCCGGAACCCTCATAGGTTCACTATCTCTTTTGAAGGTGATCTATGGTTTCACTTATTTATTTTCCATATATTACAACTCGGTTTCTTCCTTCTTTTTTGGCTTTATAAAGTGCATAATCCGCCGTTTTAATTAAATCTGTAGTATTGTTATCAGTGGCAGGAATTATGGTGCTAACTCCAAAACTCATTGTAACCACGCTGCAATTTTGAGAGCCGGAATGATTAATTCCAAGAGCTTCAATCTTAGAACGCATCTTATCGGCAATGTTGTCCGCACCCTTTTCATCTATTCCCGGCAACAGGACAGCAAATTCTTCTCCGCCATAACGTGCTACTAAATCGGCAGGTCTTTTGACGACAATCTTTAAAGTATTTGCCACCTTTTTAAGACAGTCATCACCTTTTTGATGGCCGTATGTGTCATTATATGCTTTGAAGTAATCGATATCACCCATAATCATTGATACAGGCTTAGATTCACGCATCATACGCTTCCACTCAAACTCAATAACTTCATCCAGATGTCTTCGATTTGCCACACCGGTTAGCCCATCAAGATAAGAAAGTTTTTTCAACTCTTCTTCCAGTTTCTTCCGATCTGTAATATCTCTTATGATTCCAACTGCAAGCCACTTTCCTTTCAACTTAACAGAAGATAATGAAAGTTCAATCGGGAATTCATCGCCGCCTTTTCTTACTGCTTCAAGTTCAAGGGTTTTCCCAATCGCATTTCCTTTGCCCGTTATTTTAAATTTAGTAAATCCTTTCAGAAAAGCTGCGTGGAATTTTTCAGGAGAAAGCAATTTATGAAGATTTTTACCCAACACTTCCTCAGAGGTGTAACCCAGAATTTTTTCCGCAGCAGCGTTCCAGTATGAGATCGCACCATTATCATTCATCATTATAACAGCATCGTTTGCAATAGAGGTAATCGTGCTAAACATTTCCTCATTTTCAATAATGGCTGTTTCGCATTGTTTATTTTCAGTTATGTTGGTATAAAGCATCATCAGATCAATGATGTTACCTTTTTCATCACTAATATGATCAGCTCTTAGAAGAATATTTAACAGGTCGTTGTCGCGGGTTTTCATTTTAACCTCGCCCTTCCATGAATTGCCCTGTATGATAGAATTATATACTTCTTTTGCTGTTTTGTAGTCAGCATGCAGTATGGACGGTCCGCCGAGCCTGTTTAATTCCTCTGTTGTATAACCGAATAATTCCAAAAAAGCATTGTTACTGTAAACAGCTTTTCCCGAAATATCGGCCAATATAATAGCATCACTCGTGCTTTCAACCACTTTATTGATACGAAGCAGTTCAATATTTTCACTTTCAATCTGCTTTTCAACTCCTCCCAGAAACCTGTAAAATATTGCAAATAAAATTATTGCCAATACTATACAGATCGCCGTGACAATTGCTATTGTTATCTTGTGGTGCATTTTCAAATCGGTAATATCACGTACAATTACCATTGTTCCTATAAGCCGGTTCCCTGCATCTGTAACTGGAAAATATTTGCTGTAATAATTCCGATTATTAAATGTAACCTCAACATTGCTGGTTCCAGGGGCGCCGTCTTTATCTATAAAATTCGTGGCAAGTTTATCCGGAAAAACTTTTGATGTCTGGTCTATGATAACTACAGACGGAAAACGGTCCCACCTTGCTTCGCGGCCCAGCATTTTCATGCCTGTTTCCCAGTGTTTTCTATCAAGATATTGTTTATTGATCAGAATATAAATATCAAGACCGAATATTTTATTAAATTTTTGTGTGATACTATCTATTTCTTCAGCAAGTTCCACAAAACCGATTAATTTTTTATCTTCATACCAGGGCATGACAGCCCTTAGGGCAAATGTACCAAACGTACCTAATTCAATCCCGGAAAATTGTTTCCCTGTTTTTTCAGCATTAATTGTGGTAAATCGATTTGTTATATCACCATACTTATCAGGATTATTAACACGCAGAATGTTTATACGGTCCGGACCTGTAAAATAAAAATGTGTAATACGAAAGTCTTCTTTAAGTTCTTCAAATAAACTTTTGGTGATATTGAATAATTCAGCCCTATCCTTCTTTATCAAAGCCTTTTTTATCTCTTTATCTTTAGAAACCACCTTTAATGCTGCACACATCAAGTGAGCATCGCTTTCTATTTGCAAGGTAAACAGATTATGCAAGGATTGTATGTTATTAAACACATCATTAATAACATAATCTTTATGAAAAATTTGAAAGATATATACAAATGAAATCAAAAAAATGGCCAATGCCAGCATTAACGGAATCAGAATATGGTATTTCAATTTGAAAATTTTCATTTGTGCAAGGCCAAGTCCTTTCTTCGAATCCAATTTTAGGTTATCTGTTATGAAATACCTAATGGATAAAAAACAAAATATTGCGAGCCAGTTTCAATTGTTGCATAAAGATCCAAGGCGCAAAAAAGAATAAATTTTTGAGACATTTTGTGGAGAACAATTTTGCTATTGATTGTGGATTCAAGAGCTAATTTTGTTCATCCGCCAGAGTGCATAAAAATAAAGTGTCAGTTCAATACAAATAGAATGAATGCTGTGATATTAAATAAGCTCGTGAATATATTACACCATAAAACGATAAGGAGTCAATAGTTAAGCCGGATAATACAGCAATGCGAGCCATGCTAAATAAGGCGGTCATAAAGAGCATAACAACATCTTACCTTATAGTACCTTCTGATATTTACAGATGAGATCATTATAGTTAACATCTTAATATATTAAAATATTTATCATCAACGCATTCCACGCAGACAAGGATAATCTATATTTTAATTATTTTAATTTTATTTTCTTGTCAAAACAAACCGGATGATATATAATACTATAAAATCAGGTTGATGTTTGTTGATGATGAGCAACTCTTTTTTGAAAGAATCATTAATAATTTCCATAATGACAAACTTCTTGACAGTTGTAAAATCATATTATAATTAAAAATATCATAAAGATATCAAGCCCGCCTTGGAGTGGATACTTAATTTAATCTTCTGATAAAATACCGATAGATGGCAAATATTCCTCCATAGAAATTAATCCTTCTTTATCAATGAGTTGTGGATGGTAATTTATATATTTTATTTTTCATACGGCAAGCCACACGCAGCAGGCATATATTCCTTAAGTTTTGGACAAAAAAAACGAAATATAAGAATATGGCTAAATAATAAGTTGATAGACTTTTTAAAAAGTCTTTATCAGAAGGAGAGAAGTGAAAAACTTCATATACAAGTAACATGAGATCTTTGAAGAATGTTCATTTTTGCTCAAATTCAAGGAAGGTGATAATTTCAACCGCTGGAATAAATCTTACCGATAGAGGCCCGCTTGTTTGTGTAAACTATTAACCAATTATTATAAGCAACTAAATATTTTTTGTATAATAATTTCAGGAAAGATTTTTCTGAAATTAATGAGGTTAAAAGATTAATGAATATAATTGAACTGAAGAATAAAAAGATTAAGGAGCTGACTCAGCTTGCTAAAAGCCTGAATATTGAAGGTGCAGCCGGCATGCGAAAACAAGAGCTCATTTTTGCTTTGATCCAGAGCCAAATAGAAAAAAATGGTTTGATCTATGGGGAAGGCACACTTGAGATTCTTCCTGACGGTTTTGGCTTTTTAAGAGCTCCAAGCTATAACTATTTGCCTGGTCCCGATGATATCTATGTTTCCCCATCACAGATAAGGCGCTTTAACTTAAGAACCGGTGATATTGTATCAGGCCAGATCAGGCAGCCCAAAGAATCTGAGCGTTATTTCGCCTTGCTGAAAGTAGAAGCTGTAAACCACGAAGATCCTGAAATTTCAAGAGATAAAATACTTTTTGATAATCTGACGCCTCTTTATCCAAACAGGAAAATAAACATAGAAAATAGTCCTGAAAATTATTCCATGCGGATAATGGATTTAATGATTCCAATAGGATTTGGCCAGAGAGGTCTGATTGTTTCACCCCCCAGGGCCGGTAAGACAATGTTGTTACAAAATATTGCAAACAGTGTTATAGAAAGCCATAAAGAAGTTGTGCCATTTGTGCTTCTTATCGACGAGCGACCGGAAGAGGTTACCGATATGGAGCGTAATGTTAAGGCGGAAGTCATAAGTTCAACTTTTGATGAACCAGCCGAAAGGCACGTACAGGTTGCTGAAATGGTAATTGAAAAAGCTAAAAGACTGGTTGAGCATAAAAAAGATGTTATTATTCTTTTAGATAGCATTACAAGACTTGCCAGGGCTTATAATTCCGTTATGCCTCCCAGCGGAAAGATCCTGTCCGGCGGTGTTGATTCAAATGCTCTTCAGCGCCCTAAACGTTTTTTTGGCGCAGCTAGAAATATTGAGGAAGGGGGAAGCCTTACCATTATTGCAACCGCTCTTGTTGATACCGGAAGCCGTATGGACGAAGTTATTTTTGAGGAATTCAAGGGAACCGGCAATATGGAGATACAGCTCGACAGAAAGCTTGCCGATAAACGTGTATTTCCTGCTATTGACATAAAAAAATCGGGTACAAGAAAAGAAGAACTTCTTCTGTCCGAAGAAACTTTAAACAGAGTATGGATTTTGAGGAAATTTCTTTCTTCATTAAATCCAACAGACAGTCTCGAATTTCTTCTTGAAAAAATGCGCGGAACAAAGAATAATGAACAATTTCTTAATTCCATGAATGCATAATATATAAATTATAGGGAGTATAAAACAATGAAAAAAGATATTCATCCGAAATATGCAACCGCAACAATAAGTTGTGCCTGCGGCAATTCTATTGAGGTAGGTTCGACAAAATCAGATATCAAAATTGATATCTGCTCAAAATGTCACCCCTTTTTTACAGGAAAACAAAAGCTTGTAGATACTGCCGGACGTATTGAACGTTTTCGCAAGAAATACGAAAAATATCAGAAGTAGACTAATCAGATATAAACAATTTAGAGCTTATTTTTGCGGGAAAACAACAGACCTTTGTTCGCAAAATCATGAAAAAACGCCTCAAGATATATTCAGGAGGCGTTTTTATGCTTATTATATAGCTTGAAGGAATTATGTTTCAAAAACTTAAAGGCGCAGAAGAGCGTTTTCTGGAGCTTGAAATGCTCTTAAGCGATCCCGATATAATTAAAGACAGGGAAGCATACCAGAAGCATGTTCGCGAGCACTCTGTTTTATCTAAAATTGTATCTATTTATCGATCGTACAAAAAAAATAATGAGCAGATCGAAGAAAGCATAAGTCTTTTAAAAAATGAAGATCCTGAAATAAAAGAGCTTGCCCGTGATGAAATAGAATCTTTAGATATTAAAAAGAAAGATCTTGAAAAAGAATTAAAGTTGCTTCTGATTCCCAAAGATGAAAAAGACGAAAAAAATGTTATTCTCGAAATAAGAGCCGGAACAGGCGGGGAAGAAGCAGCGTTATTTGTAACCGATCTTTTCAGGATGTACAGCAGATTTGCAGAAAATAGAAATTGGAAAGTCGAAGTTTTAACCCATAATCCCACAGGAGTCGGCGGTCTAAAAGAAATCGTTGCCTTAATTCAGGGCAAAGGTGCTTACAGTTGCTTGAAATATGAAAGTGGAACCCATCGTGTGCAACGTGTTCCGGTAACGGAGGCACAAGGAAGAATACATACCTCGGCAGTAACCGTTGCTGTTTTACCTGAAGCCGAAGAAGTGGAAATCGATATAGATCCAGGCGATATTAAAGTTGATGTTTACCGTTCAACCGGACCCGGCGGACAAAGCGTAAACACCACCGATTCAGCTGTGCGAATTACGCATCTTTCCACAGGACTTGTTGTTACCTGCCAGGATGAAAAATCTCAATTCAAAAATAAAAGCAAAGCCATGAAAGTATTACGGGCCCGCCTTCTTGATAAAATGACAATGGAACAGAATGAAAAAAGATCCGCAGAACGAAAACACCAGATAGGAAGTGGTGACAGAAGCGAAAGGATCAGAACTTATAATTTTCCTCAGTCCAGAGTTACCGACCACCGGATAGGGCTTACGCTATACAAGCTTGAATATATTCTTGAAGGTAATATCGACGAAATAATCAGCGAATTGACATCCCACTATCAGTCTCAGGCCTTACAGCATGCAGAATCGGCAAAATCCAATTGACCCTGAATGGACCATAATCAAAATCCTTCAATGGACAACATCTTATTTTAAAACTAACGAAATAGACAGTCCCAGATCAACAGCTGAAATTATACTCGCACACGCCCTCGGATTAAAAAGAATTGATCTTTACTTAAGGCATGACCAGCCCCTTAATATCAAAGAGCGCAATCATTTTAAATCTTTGATAAAAAGAAGGATAAACAATGAGCCTGTTGCATATATTGTCGGGAACAAGGAGTTCTGGAGTATTGAGCTTACAGTATCAAAAGACGTTCTTATACCAAGGCCTGAAACCGAATGCCTTGTTGAAGAGGCTTTTTTAGCTTTTGCCAGAGATAAAGATTCCGCTTCAAAAAAAATTCTGGACTTAGGCACTGGCTCAGGAGCTATTGTATTTGCGCTTGCAACACATGCTTCGGATAACCATTATTTTGCATCAGATATTTCATCAAAAGCGCTTGCTGTTGCTTTGAAAAATGCAAAACACCTGGGTCTTGATAAAAAAATCAATTTTGTTTGTGGCAGCTGGTTTTTGCCTATAAAAGAAAAGAATAATTTATTCGACATTATTATATCCAATCCCCCTTATATAAGAAGATGTGATATAAAAACCTTGCAGCCTGAAATAAACAGATTCGAACCAATAACTGCGCTTGATGGCGGAGAAGATGGTCTTGGCTGCATAAAACACATAGTAAAATATGCGCATAAATTCCTTAACAACTCCGGAGAGCTGTTGCTTGAAATAGGCTACGATCAGAAAAAAGCCGTTGATGAAATCATCAAAGAAACAGGAAAATACGAGCTAGCTTATTTCAGGAAAGATTACAGCGGGTTTGACAGGGTTGTTTGCGCAAAAAAAGCATATGATTAAAATAAATCCGGTGATTCCCGAAACAAAAGGCTCTTATCTTGTCGGCGGATCTATAAGGGATCTGCTTATAGAGCGGGCTCCTTCCGATTATGATATAGTAGTACTTCGTTTTCCTGAAAAATATGCCTCCGACCTTGCATCGCGCATAAGAGGGCATGTCGTAAAAATAGGGAAACAAAATCAGATGGTATTCCGGGTTGTTTCGGGGGAAAATATCTTTGATATTTCTGTAATTTCGGGCAAAACCATTGAAGACGACCTTTCAAAAAGAGATTTTACTCTAAATGCAATTTGCTACGATCTTTACTCCAAAACATTTATAGATCCATTCGGCGGCATAAAAGATATATTATCAAAAAGAATCAGGATGGTTTCAAAAGAAGTATTCAAAAATGACCCTGTCCGCCTGATAAGAGCTTACAGAATAGGGGCAATGCTTGATTTTGAGATAGAACATGAAACCGAAAAGTCTATTTCAAATGATGTCAAGCTTATTGCAAAATCAGCTGTTGAAAGAGTAAAAGCCGAACTTTTCAAAATTTTTTCAACTTCTAAATCATATAAGTATATCAATAAAATGTCTGAAGCTGGGCTTCTTTTTGAAATTTTTCCTGAGTTATCGGCACTATCCGGATGCCTACAAAACAGGTATCATGTGCATGATGTACTTAATCATACCATGATAGCTTATAACCAGCTTGAAATGCTGCTAAACGGTTGTCATGCCAATTCTGAAATATCGGGTTTTGCAAAACAGGGAATGGATAGTACAAGATCTGCACTGTTAAAATGCTCGATACTCCTGCATGATACAGGCAAACCATCTTCGGTTACAGTTGATAATGGTAATGTTCACTTCTTCGGACATGAAAAATTAAGCGCCGATATTTCACGCCGGATAGCAACAAGACTTAAATTTTCTAATCATGAAACAAATTATATAGATTTTATTATAAGAAACCATATGAAAGCGCTTCATCTTTATGAATCTTTTAAGAAAAAGCCTTTGACTGATAAAAGTATCGCCCGGTTTTTTATTAAGTGTTCAGATAATGTTCCCGATTTGCTGTTTCATGCAATTGCAGATATGGAAGGCAAGAGAAAAATCGATAATATCGGAAACAGTGATTTTATAAATTTTATATCTTTTTTAATAAAAAAGCATAACCTGATTTATAAAGTCAAAAAAAAAGAGCCACCGCTTCTTACAGGCTTTGATTTGATTGCAGAGTTTGGCCTTTCACCATCGCCATTATTTAAAAAGATTTTATACCTTGTTGAAGAATCAAGACTTTCTGATAATATAAATAGCCGTAGCGAAGCACTTTTGCTGGTAAAAGAACTCTTAAAAAACAAAGCATGAGAGCCACTTTCAAAACGTCCCATTTTGGCCGATCTCTGCGTTGGGCGAAAATTTTAATCCTCGAAATACCCCATGTATTCCTGCGGTTAAAATTTTCACCCGCCTTGACCTTGACCAAACTGAAACGTTTTGAAAGTGGCTCATGATTTTAATTTCTCCCAGGTATTTCACTTAATAAAATCAAAAAAGGATGAATCTGCAAAAGCACATTATTGAATTTTTTTAATAAATATATTGTCATTGATTACATATTGTTATAAAGATGAAATTCATATTTCTTAATTTCTTTAAAAGACCTTCAAAAATAGATTAAAAATTTACTCATAAATCTTGTCCGTTTTGACGATATAGTATATTAATACACAATAATTTATACCGTTTTAGAACTGTTTTTGGTATATAATATACTGCTGGTGAAAAGCCTTTTATCAAGGAGAAGTTACCATGAATGTAATCATAGCTGATGACTCAAAGGTTGTTCGTTCTATAGTTGAAAAGGCCATCAAACCACTTGGCTATAGCTCTTTTCAAGCAATTCACGGAGGAGAGGCCATTGAGATTTTGGAAAAAATGGGGAGCAAGGTAGATTTGATTCTTATGGACTGGAACATGCCTATTATGGATGGTTATAATGCACTGGTTAAGATTAAGGAAGATTCAAGATTCTCTTCAATCCCAATAATAATGTTAACCTCGGAATCAGATGACAATAAAGTTAAAATGGCCCGTGACGCCGGGGCAGCCGGCTATGTCAAGAAACCATTTACATCAGATGAGTTGCTTGATAATATTCAGCGAGTTATAACCGGATCGTAATCATTTCTAAAAATGTACACATAATAGGGGGTAATAATATGGCAAAGGTATTGTTAAATGATTGCAGCCCCGATGCTTCCCAGAAACTAACCAATGTTTTAAAGGACAGTGCGGAGGTTATTGTTGAGCCGTTCAGTGAGCAAAGAGAGATAACCGATTTCAATCTTGTCATATTGTATTCGAACAATGGGGATGACCAAAACATTTTACGTAAAATCAAAAATTTGCACTTCAGGACAAAATTTAGAAATATCCCGATTCTTTTGGTCAAAGATAAATCTGAATATTTTTCTGACCAGCCCTACTTCAATTTCGGAGTTTCCGAGTTTATGGCTCTGGATGAACCGGAACCAATTTTTAATCAAATACTTCAGGGTTATCTAAATCCAGGCAGGCAGCCTCTTGACCGGGAATTGATATACCTCAGCCCATTTATTGAAAGCACAAAACAAGTATTAAGCAAGATGGCGTCTATGGAGGCGGAATTCAGGGGGGTGTATTTTAAAAACAGTTTAAGAGTTCTTGGTGATGTTTCAGGTGTAATCGGCCTTTCCGGTACAACTGAGGGAACCGTTATCATTACCTTTCTCTGGAACCTTGCACAACGCGTAATTGCAAATATCATGGATGTTAAACAAAACGAAATCAACGCAGAAATGATACATGACGGTGTTGGTGAAATAATTAACATGATAAGTGGTTCCGCCAAGAAATCGCTATTAGAAGCATCGTATGATTTTCAGCTTTCAATACCTACTATAATTGTTGGGTGGGGCCATGAAGTGGGACATCCGGAAAATGCTACTATTGCGGTACTGACGTTTGATGTTGGAGACCAGGCATTTGTATTGCATGTTTCACTGACACAAAAATAGTTAAATACCGGTTGGCGCAAAGTCTTCCGGAAACCTGATCTTTCTCCAAATGGTCTGAAAGCACCATTAGCATATGGAAAACACAAAAACTGACATTTTGCTTATCAGCATATCCAAGGAACTTGTCGATTTTGTGGCCGGCGTTCTGGAAAATGAAGGATATTGTGTTCACAAAGCTTCATCTATGAGAGACGCTTTAACGGCCATAGACTTGAGCCCGGTTGGTTTAATTTTGTGTGGTATTGAACTGGAAGATATTTCAGGAGAGCAGTTTCTATCCTATTTAAAAAAAGACCCGAAAAGAGAATCGATTCCGTTTATTTTTCTTCTTTCGACAGAAAGCCAAAAGGAACTTAGTCCTAAGCGTGCAATTGAGATAGGTGCCGAAAATTTCATCTTCTTTCCTACAGAAGGGCCGGTTGTGGTTTCATGTATAAAAGACTTTTTGAAACCACCTCTGAAGGCGCAACCTGCCGATTCTTCCTCAATTAACAAAGACAGTAAAGACTCGCAAGCCAATATAACCAGATCAGGTTTAACCGAATCAGGACAAGTACAGAATAATGAGAGACGAACGGAAAAGAGGGAGCGTTTCGATGTTCCGATTCCGGTAGAAATATCTCGTGACTGTAAAACCTGGATTAACGGCTTTATATTAAATCGCAGCAAGTCCAGCGCAATGATTGAAACATCTCTTCGAAGAAGATATGGCGAAGATATCTTTATAAGAGAGCCTAAAGATGAAACCGGAACAACAGTAGCAGGTTCGGTAGTTCATGTTCTGCTTGGAGATGAAAGCAAACAGATTGGATTCGGCGTTGTTTTCCGTAAAAATAACGGTGTCCCTTGGCAAAGTTTTTCAGAACACATGATGGACAAAACCAGAAGGCAGGCAATACTACCTATAAGGCGTGATTTCTTTCCCATAGCAGCGGAAGTTTCCCGGGACGGTGTTTTTTGGATTGATGCTCAAATTACTGGTTGCGATGTAATGAGCGCCAGCCTTAAAACATCGATATTGGCTAAGCCGAAAGACATAATGATTGTAAAGTTTGAGCGTCACGGCATTAAAAATATCGTTAATGGTAAAATAAAAAAGGTTGAGCTTGACCAAAAAGAATTGCTAGCCATAATAGAGCTTGATTTTGCGGAAGATGAAGGGTGGCTCAAGTTATACACTCATTTTGCTGTTATAGCTGGACCCGAATTATCTGACAAGGAAAAGAAAGATAAAATTCAACAAAAACCTCAATACAAGGTAATTAAAGCAGAATCAGCTGAAGACTTAAATATAAAAAAGAATGATGCTGTTGCTTTGATTCAAAAAAGCGCTCCCAGGAAACCGGAATCCAAGAATAAACGCTTCTACTTAAGCTTAATTGGAAGAAAAATGGATAATTACGAAGTGGTTTCATTTATAAGCGCCGGAGGTATGGGTGGAGTATTCAAAGGATGGGATACAGCTCTTGAAAGAGATGTTGCCTTAAAAGTCATATCATGGGAGCTTTCATCTCAGGAAGAATTTGTAAAGATGTTTTTAAAAGAGGCCAGATTCGTTTCCAAGTTGAACCACCCCAATATTGCACAGATTTATTATATCGGCAATGCTAACGGGATTATGTATTATGCAATGGAATTTATCCATGGGCAGACATTAGCCGATTTGCTCAAAAGCAATACCCATTTTAAAGTGCCGCAGATTATAAATTATTTAAAAACCTTGTGCAGCGCTTTGGAGTTTGTCTGGAAAAACGATATTATCCATAGAGATATCAAACCTGCAAATATTATGGTGACAAACTCTGATGAGTTAAAGCTGGTAGATTTTGGCGTAGCAAAACTTGATAAAAAGAGTGACGTGCAGGAGGAAAACAAAATTGTTGGTTCCCCTTTATATCTCAGTCCCGAAGCCATTCGTAATCAGGGGGTAGATAATCGCAGTGACATTTATTCATTAGGAGCAACTTTTTATCATCTGCTTGCAGGAACTCCGCCTTTTTATGATGATTCGTGCAGCAATATTCTTATCAAACAACTTAACGAACCGGTCCCTTCGTTAAAGAAAAAAGCTCCTGAACTCCCGGATATTTTGTGTGATACCATAGAAAAAATGATGGCCAAAAGGTGTGAAGAACGTTTCCAGAATTATCAGGAAATTATCGACTGCCTTAATAATTGTTCCTTCAGCTAAAGATAGTGCCTGTAAGATAAGTATGTTGTCCGGGCTCAATTTAGCGGGGTTTTGAATCGGATGTTATGCAAAGTTTTTTCTTTTACTGCAGAAAATGGCCATAATGCAGCTGATGATTAATTATTTGCTTCTTAATTTTTTCAATATTTCTCTTTTCCAGTATCAAATAACGGTAAAGACCCGCACGTTCAATGTCTCCTATAAAAACAGCTCCCACAAGCCGCTTGCCGTCTGAGGAAAATACAAGTTTTCGGAATGCTTTTTGGGTTTCGGCAATATGGGTCTCATAGCCTGCACCTTTTGTGTGAACTATTCCCATTGAAACAAAAGAAATATCCGCCACCTGGGTTGCGTTCAGAATGCCGGCAACGCCACAGTACCGGGTTTGTTTTCCAGCCATGTTAAATCCGGCACAACGCCCCATTTCAACGGCATTTGTCCAGAGTCCGCTTATATTTTTTTTGCCGGTAAGCGAATCAATAGTTAAGGCCACATCCCCTGCCGCATAAACATCTTTGATATTAGCAGCAGTATATTCATCCGTTACAATTCCACGATCAATACTAACATTACTTTTATCGAGAAAACCCACATTAGGCGAAACACCTTTGCCGATTAAAAGCATTTCACCTTCTACTTTCTTTTCGTTTGAAAGTACCACTCCTTTTACTCCATCTTTATCCGTCAGGATCTTTTTAATATCACAGCCGGTTATAATCTCAAGCCCGGCTCTGTCTAAAGCTTTATGTATAAGTTTTGCATCATCAGGCTCCATTAATTGCGAAAGCACCTGGCCGGAATAAACAACAAGACTTACCTTAAGCCCGCGTTCAAGCAAGGCAAAGGCGGTTTTCAGATTCAGCAGTCCTCCGCCCAGCATAATTGCTCTGCGGGTTTTTGATGAGCGGGCAGCTATTTTTTTTGCATCGCCAAGAGTTCTTAAGGAATAAACGCCTTCCGCACTCATTTTTTTTATTTCGGCAGGAATGAAAGGATTACTTCCGCTTGCTATAAGCAGTCTGTCATATGAAATGCTGTCTGAATTGCCGACCGTTACCGTTTTATTATCCGTATCAACAGATGTTACTCTTGTGCCGGTGCGGATTTGGATTTTTGGTTCTTTAAATGGACCGTTTCCTATAAGCGACATTTCCGGTTCCGACTTTTTGCCGCTTATCAGAAAGGGGATCATAGGCCGAAAATACGGCATTTCCTGCTCCATTGATAAAACCGTGATATCTCCACAGCTATCAGACTCGCGGATAGCTGTGGCAGCAGACATGCAGGCAGCGCTTGCACCGATAATCACATAACGGGTTTGTTCTACAGTCACGTCATCCTCCATGACCTGCTGCAAGTTCTTTCGACGCAGCTTTTCGGGTATTTGATGAAAAATTTTCTACTGTTTCATAAATCAGTGCGTGTGTCGGACATGCTGACACACAGGCAGGAACATCTCTGTCCGGGCAACGGTCGCAGCGGTATGCTTTGCGTTCTTCCATATGACGTCCGATCACGCCATATGGACAAACCATAACACAAGTCCAGCATCCTATGCATTTGTCTTTATCGGTCAGAACCACTCCCTCTTCCGTCCGGCTTATAGCGCCACTTATGCAGGCATGCATGCAGGGCGCATCTTCACAGTGGCGGCACAATACAGGCATCCGGCTGTCTTGTGACATCCACTCAACATATATGCGTTTTTTAGGTTCAGGATGTTCCGATATCGCATTGTATAATAATTTGCTTTTGGAATGTTCAAGTGCACAGGCAAGTTCGCAACTATGGCATCCCATACATTTATCTATTTTTACAAATATTTCTTTTGGTGTAGTCATGTTAAACTCCCGTCAGTAAATTATTATAATCCCAGACCGGCACGACGTTCGTCTATTGCAGCCAGAAGTTTTTGCGCAGCTGATTCAGGGTCAAGATCTACTATAAAATAACCGCCTGTTATATCTTTGATCTTATCCGTAAGTATCTGGGTTACAAGCGCGCTTCCGGTTACAGGAAGCATAACTCCGACATGAGTCGGAAGTCCTGCGGCAACAGCATATGCACCGATAGATATAGCTTTTTCGGATACGGCTTCTGCCGCCGACGCCACCACCGGCAGCCGGTCCGTATCAACACCCAAGTAATTTGCAACAGCTACTGCAAGAGCGATTGCTCTTGAATTATCCACACATGAGCCGACATGCAGCACCGGAGGAAGCGGGCCGCCGATACCGTTTGCCTCGCCGATAGCAGTCAGTACTGCTTTAAGACCTTCACCGCAAAGATCATTAACGTTTGAAGGATCCATAAATCCATGGCGCATTAAAGCTCCGGCTCCACATCCTGTAGCGATAGCAAGCACATTGTTTTTGAGAAGTATGCGGGCAATAGTAATAAAATTTTTGTCCTGAGCCACTTTGACATTATTACATCCGGCAAAAAGACAAACTCCGCGGATATTACCTGATTTGATATTATCGACAAGCGGTTTGAGAGGATCTTTTTCATTCAGCTTTGAAAGTGCCCCCACGATTGCTTCTACGGAAAATCCCGCTACCACATTGGATTTAATGTCCGGAATATCCACAGTCCTGTTCTTGCGGCGCTTAAAGCTTTTTATGGCGATATCAAATATTTCATCAGCCTTTTCGGCAGCCATCTCCTCATTAAATTCAATGTGCATGGCGTTTGTGATTTTGCAAAGATCCATAGTTGTAATTACAGGAGTTCCAAAACATTCGGCAACAGACACCACAGACGGCATAATACACTGGTAATCCACAACCATTGCATCAAGCGCGCCGGTAACAATGGCCATCTCCTGGCTTACTGAATGGGTGCAGGACGGGATGCCGTGGCGCATCATGATTTCACTTCCGGTACAACAAATGCCTACAATATTGATACCTGATGCTCCGGCCTCAACAGCTTTATCATTTGCCTTTTCGGCCAATGATACTATAACATCTGAAAGTACGGGATTATGTCCATGCATTGCAATATTAACGGCATCAGCTTTTAATACACCCATGTTGGCAGCGCTTGCTTTAGGCTGAGGTATGCCAAAAAGAATATCCGCCAGATCAGTTCCCATATAACAGCCGGCCAGATCGGCAACAGCGCAGCGCAGTCCGGCAAGAAGAAGACTTACCGGATCGGCATCCACTCCATACAAAGTCCGGTGCATGATTTCAGAAATTTCATGGTCGATACCTTTAGGCAGCAACCCGAGATCGCCAAGCAATTTTGCGCGGGCCGGAGTTACTACGGTTGCAGCCCACAGTACCGGAGTATCCTTTTCATGAAAATCAGCAAGAGCTGCTTTTGCAACATCTTTGGCTATATCATTGTCTGAGCGGTCATTTACGGCAATACCAAGGCGCGCAGCTACACTTTTAAGTTTTTCCGCTTCCTTGATAGAATAGTCTTTTGCCTGTCCGTTTGCTGTCTTTAACAAAGTATGAGCCAGATGTCTTGCATGACCGGAATGAGCAGCAGTGCCTGCTGCGATTGCTCTGTCCAATCCTCTTGCAACCATCACATCAGCTGAGGCTCCGCAAATTCCCGTTTTCGGGCCTTCACCAAAAGGATCAATCCGGCATGGCCCCTGAAGGCAATGTCTGCAGCAAAGGCCTGTGTCTCCGAAACCGCACTGAGGCTTCATGGCCTCGTATCTGTCCCAGACGGTTGTAATATTATTTTTTTCAGCTTTTGCAAGCATCTGCAAAACTGCCGGATCAGTGCTTTTGTCACGGGATAGTTCCTTATTGGACATATTATAATTCCTCCTTGAAAAGATATGTCACGGCCTTCAGGCCGGAATTAATTTTCATATTTATAGTCGTGAAATAAACAGTATTATGAAGTAAAATGCAAATACATATATCTGCAATCTAAAGTTTATTTCCACAACATGCAGAGTATAAATCTTTTCTTTACAAATAAGTCCTTATGACATAATTATATAGAAATAATAGTTTATTTCACGGCAATGAATCATAAATAAGACCGTAAACAGGATCATAAATAATTGGAAACAATAATCCGGCAGATTTGTAAATATTTCATAAATATTATGAAATACAGGATGTTATGGTGTGAATTACGACAATTTTATATAAGGAGTGGATGTTATGGCGAAAAAAATGAAAACCATTGATGGAAATACGGCAGCAGCTCATGTGGCTTATGCTATGAGCGATGTCGCCGCAATATATCCGATTACCCCTTCAACTCCAATGGGTGAAATAGCGGATGAATGGGCGGCGGCGGGGCGCAAAAATATTTTCGGACAGTTGCTGAATGTCAAACAGATGCAATCCGAAGCTGGAGCGGCTGGCGCAGTTCATGGCGCACTTGCGGCTGGCGCTTTTACTACTACCTTTACCGCATCACAGGGTTTGCTTCTCATGATTCCGAATATGTATAAAATTTCAGGAGAGCTCCTTCCGGCAGTATTTCATGTAAGCGCCAGGGCGATTGCCGCACATGCGCTTTCAATTTTCGGTGATCATGCCGATGTAATGTCTGTCCGCCAGACAGGTTTTGCTCTTTTATGCTCCGGTTCCGTTCAGGAAGTAATGGATCTTGCGCTTGTTTCACATTTATCCTCGATCAAAGGAAGGGTTCCATTCCTTCATTTTTTTGACGGATTCAGGACTTCGCATGAAATCCAGAAAATCGAATTGATCGATTATGAATCCATGGCATCTCTTGTCGATTATGATGCCGTATCCGCTTTCCGCAAAAGAGCAATGAACCCTGAACATCCGACTGTCCGTGGTACGGCACAGAATCCTGACATATATTTTCAGGGCAGGGAAGCCGCCAATTCATATTATCTTGAGATACCCGAAACGGTAAAATATTATATGAAAAAAGTCGGAGAGCTTACAGGGCGCAATTATAAGCTTTTTGATTATTCCGGAGATCCGGAAGCAGATAGAGTTATTGTTGCAATGGGGTCTTCCTGCGAAACCATAGAAGAAGTTGTTAACAGGCTTAATGAGAATGGAGAAAGAGTCGGGCTTGTCAAGGTTCGTCTTTACAGACCGTTTGTAATAGACGCCTTTCTTGCAGCTCTGCCTGCCTCTGCAGACCGTATAACCGTGCTCGACAGGACAAAAGAGCCCGGAGCTATCGGCGATCCTCTTTATGTTGATGTCTGTACGGCTTTTTTTGAAAGACATGAGATGCCGGTTATAGTAGGCGGGCGTTACGGACTAGGTTCAAAAGAATTCACTCCTGCAATGGCCAAAGCCGTATTTGACAACATGAAGTCAGCCGGGCCGAAAAATCATTTTACGGTAGGCATAACAGATGATGTAACTCATACTTCACTTGAAGTGGAAAATGACGTGGAAACCACGCCTGAAGGAACCGTGCAGTGCAAATTCTGGGGTCTTGGTTCCGACGGAACGGTTGGAGCAAATAAATCCGCCATTAAAATTATAGGAGATAATACCGACTTATTCGCTCAGGGCTATTTTGCCTATGATTCAAAAAAATCAGGAGGCATAACAGTATCGCATCTTCGGTTCGGGAAAAAGCCCATACAATCCACTAACCTTGTCAGTTCTGCTGATTTCATTGCATGTCACAAAGCCAATTATGTTTCGCTGTATGATATTCTTGAAGGTATTAAACAAGGAGGTACCTTTCTTTTAAATTCACCCTGGTCTTTACAGGAAATGGAAGAACATATTCCTGCTGAAATGAAAAGGACAATCGCTTCAAAGAAATTAAAATTTTACAATGTTGATGCCGTTAAAATCGCCGGCGCAGTCGGGCTTGGTGTAATGATAAACATGATCATGCAAACGGCATTTTTCAAACTGGCGAATGTAATACCCTTTGAAAAAGCCATTTCCCTGTTAAAAGACGAAATCAATAAAGTTTATGGGAAAAAAGGTGAAAAGGTCGTAAACATGAACATCGATGCGGTTGATCAGACTCTGGCAAATCTTGTTGAAATCAACTACCCGGAATCGTGGAAAACCGCCGGTTTGGAAGCAGGAGCAGAAACAGATAAACGTGAATTTCTTGAAAAAGTAATGCGTCCTATGCTTGCCCAGCAGGGCGATAAACTGCCGGTAAGCGTTTTTGAGCCTGACGGAATTTTTCCCGTTGCAACATCGCAATATGAAAAGCGCGGTGTCGCCATCAATGTTCCGGAATGGATAGCCGAAAACTGTATCCAGTGTAACCAGTGTTCGTTTGTTTGCCCGCATGCAGCCATTATTCCTGTCCTTGTAACAGAAGAGGAACTAAAAAATGCACCTGCATCTTTTGAAACAAAACCGGCTGTGGGAAAGGAGCTTAAAAACTACCAATTCAGGATTCAGGTAAATACCTTGGATTGTCAGGGCTGCGGTAACTGCGCTGATATATGCCCGTCCAAGAAAAAAGCTCTTGAAATGAAACACATTGAAACACAAGTACCTACTCAGGTTCCCAACCATAAATTTTCGTTGGCAGTATCCTTTAAAGACGACATCGTTTCAAGAGAATCTGTAAAAGGAAGTCAGTTCCAAAAACCCCTTATGGAATTTTCAGGCGCTTGCGCCGGATGCGGTGAAACTCCCTATGTTAAAGTACTGACTCAGCTTTTTGGGGAAAGAATGATCATAGCAAATGCCACCGGCTGCTCTTCCATATGGGGCGCCTCAGCTCCTTCGGTTCCCTATTGTGTGGATAAAAACGGACATGGTCCTGCCTGGGGAAATTCTCTTTTTGAGGATGCAGCGGAATTCGGATACGGAATATCTATGGGAGTAATTCAGCGCCGCGAAAAGCTTGCAGATTTGATAAAAGAAGCTCTTTTAGACGATAAACTCCCGGAAGAACTTAAAGCCGCCATGACTGGATGGCTTGAAGGTATGAATGATCCGGTAGCCACAAGAACGCATGGCGATCAGCTTAAAAAACTGCTTGCCGATACAAAAAGAACGGCTCTTTTAAATGAAATATTTTCGATGTCTGATCTTTTTGTAAAAAAATCGATCTGGGCTTTCGGAGGAGACGGTTGGGCATACGATATCGGTTTTGGCGGACTTGACCATGTTATTGCTTCCGGTGAAGATATCAATATCCTTGTCCTGGATACAGAAGTTTATTCAAACACTGGCGGTCAGTCCTCAAAAGCGACACCTATCGGTTCAGTCGCCAAATTTGCCGCATCAGGCAAAAAAATAGGGAAAAAAGATCTGGGCAGGATTGCAATGACATACGGCTATGTTTATGTAGCTTCAGTTTCTATGGGTGCAAGCAAGCAGCAGACACTTAAGGCTTTCATCGAAGCGGACAAATATCCGGGGCCCTCTGTTATAATATGTTATGCTCCGTGCATAAATCAGGGAATTAAAAAAGGCATGGGTAAAACGCAGGAAGAAGAAAACCTTGCTGTTGCAGCAGGTTACTGGCCGCTTTACAGATATAATCCTCTTCTTGCGGAAGAAGGCAAAAATCCTTTTATTTTTGAATCAAAAGCTCCGGATGGTACTCTGCAGCAATTCTTGTCCGGTGAAAACAGGTATGCATCGCTTGAAAAGCAATTTCCGGAAGAGTCGAAAAGACTTCGCCAAAAGATCGAAAAGGAATACAGCGAACGATATAACATATACAAACATATGGCAGGAAGTACTTCAGACGAAGAAAAAGACAAGAAAAGCGGCAAAGAAGAATAATGTCTCAGGGGGCAACACATGTGGTTGCCCCTATTGTTATTTATTGTTATAGTGGCAGGCCGTTTAACCTCAATCCTTTGATATTGCCTTCTGTAACCGAGGTATCCAATAACCGACCTCCTTTATCACAGCGCTAAATTCAAATTAAGCCTCACAACAGCCATACGGTAGATAGGTTCTATTTAATAGAGGTATCTTTCGATTTAGACTCTGATTATTGAGTTTTAAAGCTCCAGAAAATATTCCCGTATACAGGCCCTTTGTACCAATAATATCCTCTTGTCGAGCTGTAGCATTGAGAACCTGATGTTATTTGTTTTATGACTGGACAAATGACTCCCTTTTCTTTCCAGCAGTCGATGCCACATGTAACGCCAGAGGGGCTTGACATCGGAGTGAATTCCCAGCATGACGTAAAAGGCCAAACAGGCTCATTGACCCATGTAAGTCTGCCGGCTCGAAATTCAGGACCACTTGACGATGTTGAGAATGAATCCCAGAGTCCCTGCCCACTGCACGTACCATTGCATGTATCCCCGCTCATGAATCCGTAAACACACGCCCCAGCAATGGGATCAGGTACTCTTCCATTGAAAACATCGTAGTAAACCGCTTCAGAAGTTGGTGTGTATTGGCCAATAGGTAGACCGGCATAACCGCCACTGTCCATAACGTAATAATACCTTTTGTGAAGGCTGTTAACATCACCGACAGTAAATGTATAATTGCTTGCATAGTTGAAGCAATATTGGGTTGCACCATAACAGACCCGGTATCCGCTTTTTCTTATGACCCTTGTCCTGATGTTCCATCCAACGGCCCGCATCATGCCGATGGTGCCTGGCCCATATGCCCCGGCTTTTTCGGCTTCTCCATTAATGGTCCATACCATATAATAGCGTGCCTTACATGCCCAATCGGTAGACCCACAATTTGGTGTAGCTCTTACGTCCGTGGCCTGCTGAGCTCCAGATCCTTCAATATCTGAGACATCAAGGCTGAACGGTATGTCTCCCTGAAGGGTACTGCCTTGGATCTTGTAACGGTTAGGTACTTGGAACATCTTGCTATCCATAGTTATATCTGCGCCATTTTCCCTAAAACCAAGGTATCTTTTGTATTCGTTTTGAGCCTCATCCAGTCGGCCCAGCCTTTCAAGAGCAACTCCTTTCAAAAAATGAGGATAAAAAGCCCTATCCTCGGATGGTTTCAGCTGGTAAAGAACGGACAGTGCTTGCCGGTCTTTCTTCCTGTCCAACAAGTACTCTCCATAATAGACAACAGCGTTGATATCTCCTTCGTTGCGCATTGACATTGACTTTACATAGAACTGATCAGCCCTATAGTCGTTGAGACGAGCCAGCGCCCGTGCATATTGGAGCGGTATATCACCATTGTGAGAAAACAGTTCAAGCATCCGGGAAAAATACGTATCCAAAAGACCTCTTTCACCCAACAATGAAAGGCTGTATGCAACCTCAACATAGTAATGTGGGATACTCACTGGTTGGTCATGATATTTGGTGCCTATCTCTTCTGCCGTGATATATGCCTCCGCAGATTTTCGGAGATACACAATATCATCTGTGACCTCGTAAAGCTCACCGTAGATTCTTGCCAAACCTTCGGTGAGGTGTCGGCTCTCAGGATATTTT
The DNA here is from genome assembly GCA_018901125.1 of Pseudomonadota bacterium. Lineage (GTDB taxonomy): Bacteria > Desulfobacterota > Desulfobacteria > Desulfobacterales > RPRI01 > RPRI01. Next base: position 43,429 of record JAHIFE010000178.1, read on the forward strand.
GCTTGAGCTTTCCGGATGCGTATGACTGAAGTATTGAGCCACTCTCTTGTTTCTAAGCCCCCTGTTTCTATCTTTTCACTGAAAACCCGTTCTTTTACCGATTGGCCGATTCGATTCATTGTATCAAGATAGAGACTGAGAATCTCCTGATTCTCATTTACATCCACATAATCAGGTCCAATCAGCCTGAACTGGTCAACAACCTGCTTATCGACGTTGTCAATTTCCATGTCAACCTGAATTGCACTGCATTCGATGGTTCCGTCTCCCCTTTCATCACATTTTTCACAGTTCGTTCCATAAACCACTGGATTATACATGCATATAATAAGGAAGCTTAAAAAACCGATAATGAAACAGCGGGCAATTCGCAAAAAGTATCTTGTTTTCATTTATGCACCTCCCAAACAGTAATTTTTGAATATGCTCTTTCTTCCTATAAACCTTTAAAACAACATATGATTTTAAATTTTATAATTCCATAAAAAAATGTCAACAAAATCTTTAGAGGTCGAATTTTGAATTACTGTTATTATACGAACCCTATAAACCATCATACCGAACTTGATCCATATATAGATTGCCGGATAGCACTAAAGCTTGTTTAATGCCCGCATTTGTGGAAATGGCGAAAGGAGTTTGTCCGGCTGTGATTTAAAAGTACGGAAGAAATCTCCTCACATACAAAGTAACCAGCAATAATTTGAAAATATTTACACTTTGCTTTAGGTTGGAAGTAAATAACTATTTGTTATTGTATAGTAATGAACTATAAATTAGGATAGGTGAAGGGGCAGCCACAGGGTTGCCCCTGTTTTGTTTTTAAGGCGAATTTCATACAATATTTGCGGAAACAAAATCTTCGAAATACTTTTGGTCTTTATCAAATATTTTGACAATACATATTCCGATTCCTACCGTTTTATTCTCATCATCTATTGCACAAAGATCAGACCACATAACTTTACCGGAAATTTGTATTACCTCATAATCGGGGGGCATTATCTCTATTGAATATATTTCACCCAAATAGAGAGCTTCATCACAGCATATTGATATACCCTGAGCACATATATTATTGATTTCGCACTCAGCAACTTTGCCGTTTAATGTAATAGTGGCAGGCCATTTAACCTCAATCCTGTGATATTGTCTTCTGTCAACAGGGATACTCAATATTAAATCTCCTTTAATAAAGTTCCAAATTGAAAAATCACCAGATTTGTCTGATCCTTATAATTGTAAAATACTGCAAAGTCAAACAATAAGACTCAATAATTTATACAGATTCATGACAATTGCTGTATGAGTGCGTCAAATTTATTTGACAGTATTTAGATGCCGTTGTATTTTTAAAATAAACTGCCTATATAAAATGCCTTTTTTAAAACAAATATTATAAGTATGAAAATAAAACTATTTATTCATTTATATACAATATGCCTGTTAACTTTTTTTTTGCCGCTTGCAACATACGGGGTGGAAAATGTGCGAAAACCCGTATATGCCGGCTCCTTTTACCCATCAGACAAGCACGAATTACAACAAACAATTAACAGTCTGACAGGCCAGGTCAAAAAAACCGCTTTTGCTGTTCCTTCCCACAAAACATTAAAGGCGCTTATTCTGCCTCATGCAGGTTATATCTATTCCGGGCTTACGGCTTCTTATGCATCTTTAGTCCTATCAGAAAATCAATTTTCAAAAGTAATAATAATGGGTCCGGATCACAGAATTGGTTTTAATAATTGCGCTCTTTCAGATGCCGATGCGTATGAAACACCTCTTGGTTATGCGAGGATTCATAAAGATGCTGAAAAATTGCGCAACAAGAATCAGATGTTCGGATATCTTCCTGTTTCGGATAAAAACGAGCATTCCATCGAAGTTGTTCTTCCTTTTTTGCAAACTTATCTTAAAAGTTTTGAAATTATTCCTATTGTTATCGGTTCAGGTGATTACTGCACAATAGCAGAAGCGATTGGCCCATTGCTTAATGACAAGACACTGCTTGTGGCAAGCTCCGATCTTTCGCATTATCTTGAATACCGGCAAGCTGTAGAAAAAGATAAAGAAACGATAAACATGGTATTGAACCTCGAAAAAGATAAACTAGTAAAGCGCGATAACAGCGCCTGTGGTAAAATTCCAATTCTTACGATCATGGATCTTGCCGGGAAATACGGATGGGAGCCGGTCCTTCTTCATTATGCGAACAGCGGAGAAACAGCCGGGGATCGCTCACGGGTAGTGGGATATGCAGCAATTGCTTTTTATGGAGAACCTATTATGGAAAAAGAAAGTATTTTAAAAGGACTGAATGAAAAACAGGGGCAAATACTTATCAAACTTGCAAGAAAAACTATTGCAGACAAGCTTGGTATAAAAAACAAACCCGAACAGGATTTATCCGCTATCAGTGAAGACAAGAGCTTTAAAAGGCTAAGCGGCACTTTTGTTACCCTGAAAATTCATGATCAGCTTCGCGGCTGTATCGGGAATCTTGACAACACCGATACAATTACAGAAGGTGTTAAACGTAATGCCATAAATGCGGCATTCAATGATTTTCGTTTTTCTCCGCTTACTGCAAAAGAATTTGAAAATGTAGAAATTGAAATAAGCATACTTTCCGAACCAAAACCACTTAAATACAAAGATGGCAACGATCTTGTCAAAAAACTACGGCCGAATGTCGATGGTGTGATTATCCGCAAAGGCTTTGCAAGCGCAACTTTTTTGCCTCAGGTGTGGGAACAGCTGCCGCGTCCCGAAGATTTTCTTACACATCTTTGCATAAAAGCCGGTCTTTCCTCTGATTCATGGAAAAGCTCAAAGCTGGAAGTCCTGACGTATAATGTTCAATATTTTGAAGAGGAAAAATGAAAGCCGGGTATTACTGGTAGTAATTGCGACAGGCATCTCCTCTGTCGTAACCCAGTTATTGACTATTCGCGAATTTTTAGCTCAGTTCCAGGGTAATGAATTCGTAATTGCCCTGATATTATTTTCCTGGCTTGTTCAGGGTGGTATCGGAACTTTCTTCTCACAATTTTATATAAAAAGACATTTACCGTCAGCCAAATTTCTTGCTTTTCTTTCCCTGATAGTTGCAGTGCTCCCTGCTTTACAGATTCTTTTAATAAGGCAACTTCGTGATGTTCTTTTTATTCATGGAAGTTCAGTAGGATTTTACCCCACATTTGCATTTATTTTTTTAACAACAGCTCCTTACGCTCTTCTTGTAGGTTTTGTCCTTCCATACAGTCTTTTTGTGTTAAGAGCTTTTCAACCGGACTATCCCGGTACAAACATATATATAGTGGATAATCTTGGAGATATAGCCGGAGGAGCTTTTTTTTCTTTTTTTCTTGTTTATTTTTTTTCACCGCTTCAATCGGTTTTTATTTCAAACCTTTTTATTCTTGTAGCAACATTTCTTCTTTTAATAAATTCCGGCATTTTGCGCATAAAGGCTATTACCTGCGTATGCATTGCCCTTGTAATTCCTGTTTACGCCGTTTTTCTTGAAAATAAATCACTTCTGCCTCGTGAAGGAAGTCTTGTCTATTATAAGGAGTCAAAATACGGACGAATCGCAGTACATCAGGACAAAGAACAGTTTACTTTAATAGGCGACGGGGTTCCTCTTTTTTCCAATCAGAACATTTCAAATGCCGAAGAATCGATTCATTATCCGCTTTCCCAGATATTGCAACCAAAACATATACTTATAATTTCAGCTGAAGGTTCGATTATGAAAGAAGTGGAGAAATATCATCCGGAAAGCATAGATTATATCGAACTTGATCCGGAAGTATCCGGTGCATTGTTTCGTTTTGGGCTGCTGAAAAAAATTCCTGGACTCAAGGTGATTAATCAGGATGGCCGCTCGTATCTTGCTCATTCTGATAAAATCTATGATGCGATAATTGTCAACCTGCCTGAGCCTGAAACATACCAAATCAACAGATTTTATACCGACGGTTTTTTTGATATAGCAAGAAAACATTTGTCCCAAAATGGGGTTTTAAGCTTTTCAATGCAAGGATATGACAGTTATCTGGCAGAACCTCAACGCCAGAAAATATCATCGGTTTATAATACCTTGTCAAATCATTTTGACAAAATCCTCCTGCTTCCGGGTGAAAAGGTTTATTTTTTAGCTTCCAGGTTTTTTCTTGATGCCGATATTCCTTATTTGCTTGATAAAAAGAATATAAAAACCGATTACATCAGCAATTTTTACTACGGCAATCTTACCGAAGACAGAATCAGTCATTTAAAAGAACTTATTGACCGCACAGCTCCGGTTAATACAGATAATTATCCGCAGCTGATGCGTATTATGTTTGCACAGTGGTTTTCAAAATTTTCAACATCTCCTTTAGCCTTTATTCTTCTTTTATCGATAGTAAGCATAATATATCTTTTTTATATGAAAAAAGAAGAATTTGTGCTTTTTTCAACTGGATGTATGGAAATGGGAACCGAGATTCTTGTAATATTTGCTTTTCAGATTTATTTCGGATATATTTATATCAAAATTGGCCTTATTATAACCGTGTTTCTTGCAGGCCTCCTTCCCGGGGCCTGGGCAGGAAATAAAACAGCAAATCAATACAGTCATTTTAACAGAGCATCCCTTGCAATAACTGACGGAATTCTTATCTTCTTGACAGTACTTTTGATTCTGATCTTTTTAAAGGGCGGGGATAAAATTCCTTTATCCGTTTTTCTGGTATATGGTTTTATAGTATCGATGACATGCGGGTTTCAATTCCCAACGGCTCTGAAATTGATGGGAGACAGCAATCCTTCTGTTACAAGGCTTTTTTCCGCCGATCTTATCGGAGCCGCCGCAGGCACACTTTTAATAAGTGTTGCTATTATCCCCTACTTTGGAATTGTCTGGGCTGCGATTGCGCTGATCGTATTAAAATTGGTCAGTCTGATTTTAATGCGCTCTTATAAAGCCTGATTAAAGCGAATAACGAATAGCGTATAGCGTACAACGATTTCCGCAATTCACTATCCGGCTTATGATTTGATTAGTAGCCAGGAGATTATGAACAAAATAAACAGAAGACACTTTATATACAGTACTGCTTTAATTCTTTCGATGCCTGTTGCAGCTCATGCACTTTGGCCTTTAGGTGAAAAGAAAGCAAATGCTACAGAGTCGGATAATATAAGGGGTACTATATTTAAAGGGGATGCACCGGATAAGCCCGGGAAATGGTCACACGAAGCATTATTATATAAAAAGCTTGATAACAATAAGGTGGCATGCGGTATATGTCCTCACAGATGTTTGCTGTCACCGGGAGACAGGAGCGTCTGCCGCTCAAAAGCAAATATAGGCGGAATACTTTACAGCCTTTCATACGGAAATCCCTGTACGGTCAATGTTGACCCTGTTGAAAAAAAACCGCTCTTTCACTTTAAACCCCAAACAAAAGCTTTTTCGGTTGCAGCTGCCGGATGCAATTTCCGTTGTCTGAACTGCCAGAACTGGGAAATTTCACAGGCTAAACCGGGTGAAGTGCGCCACATTGAGCTTTTTCCCGAAGACGTTGTTAAGGCGGCTTTGAAATCCGGGTCAGAATTAATCGCATGCACATATTCCGAGCCTGTATCCTATATTGAATACATGATGGATATAGCACGTATCGCAAAAGAAAAAGGCCTTTCCAATCTTTGGATATCGAATGGTTATATAAACACAAAGCCGCTTCTTGAATTATGCAGATATATTGACGGCGCTAATGTTAACCTGAAGTCTTTCAGTGATGAAATATACCAAAAATTAAACGGGGGAAGACTCGAACCTGTTTTAAACACTTTTAAAACCATGAATGAGAAAGGCATTCACTTTGAAATGACAAACCTTGTCGTCCCCGGCTATGTCGATGATGTTGAAATGGTTAAACGAATGTGCGGGTGGATTCTGACAAATCTTGGTCCGGATCATCCTCTTCATTTTCTGCGCTTTTTCCCGCAGTACAAACTTGACAGGCTTGCACCTACCCCCATATCCACTCTTGAAAATTTCAGAAACATTGCAATGAATGAAGGCATTCATTACGCATATGTCGGCAATGTCCCGAATCACGAAGGAATGAACACTTACTGTCACAACTGCAAAAAACTGCTTATTAAACGAAAAGGCTATTTCATACCCGAATACAATCTTTCAGAAAACAGATGCAAATTCTGTAATACTGTTATACCCGGCGTTTGGGGAAAAAATAATAACGAATAGAGAAATCCGCCATTCACTGTTCGTTGTTTGCTATTCGAATCTGAATTAAGATGTGGGGGAAAATCCATGAAAACATCTACTCGTCTCTTAATTATAAATATCATTGTGTTTATTCTGGCTTTTGCGGTGATAGTTGTGGTTGTTAATCAAAACATGCGCCGACAGGCTCTGTATGAGGCTGAATCCAGGATCAAAACAATGGCAGATCAATACTATGCCATTCATACCTATTTTTCGGAAAAATTAAAGCCCGCAATTTTTAAATTAACAGAACCTGTTCGCTCAAAAGAATATTTTGATCCGGTATGGATGTCTTCAACTCATGCCATTCGCGAGATGGCCAAAGACATAAGAAAACACGGAAATGTAGAATACTATGTAAAAGATGCCGCCATCAATGCACGAAATCCAGAAAACGAAGCTACTCCTTTCGAAAAGAAATTTATTATTGAATTAAATATAAATTCAAAACTGCAGGAAAGAAGCAGCATGCAGGTTTTGGACGGCAAAATTTATTTTATTTATCTTCGCAGGGGCGAACAAATGGAAGAGTCGTGTCTTCGATGCCATAGTATTCCGCAGAATGCGCCAAAAGATCTGGTTCAACTTTACGGCTCTTTGCGCGGCTTTAACCGGAAGAAAGGTGATCTGGTATCGCAATTTCTATCCGGGTTCCTTTATCGGCCGCATATGGCGATGCAAACTATTTTTCATTAAAACTTTCCATATTTTTACTTTTAATAATTATTACGGTTTTTCTTGTTTCTTTATGGTTTAACAGGCGCCATATATATAAGCCACTTTATGCAATTCATAATAAGGCGCTTGAAATCTCAAACTCACCCGATAAATTGGGGGAAGAAATTCCGCTTCCTTCAGGCAAAGAATTTAAAGAACTTGCCATAGCATATAATAAAGTATCGGTCAGGTTGCGATATCATATAGATAACATGGAAAAGCTTATACAGGTACGCACCATAGAGCTTGCAAATGCTAATGAACAGTTGAAGAATGAAATTAATGAACGAATGCAAATAGATGAGACTTTGCAAAAGACCAATGAATTTCTCGACACGTTAATTAAATCTTCACCTCTTGCGATATTTTCACTTGATATCAAAGGAACTGTATTATCTTGGAACGAGGCTGCCAAAAAGATATTCGGCTGGCAGAAAAGCGAGGTAATAGGGCGTATTGTGCCAAATTTTCATGGTACCGATGGATATGGCCAGCGGGCTTTGCAGGGTGAAGTTTTTACTAATATTGAACTCACTCCACTGAAAAAAGATGGGTTGCCGACTGATATCAGTTTTTCTACAGCTCCTTTGCGCGATAAAAACGGTAATATTACAGGAATTATCGCTATAATTGCCGATATAACCGAACGCAAAAAAATGGAAGAAGAGCTTTTAAAAGCACAGCAGCTTGAATCGATAGGCGTTCTTGCAGGAGTTATGGCACATAATTTTAATAATGTCTTAACTTCCGTTTCAGGAAATATTCAATTGGCAAAGATGAAGATACAACCGGAAACAAAAGCATTTGATCTGTTAGGCTCGGCGGAAATATCTCTGATCAAGGCTCAGGAACTTTCAGTCCAATTACTTACCTTTGCCAAAGGCGGCGCTCCGCAAAAGAAAACTATTTCAATTTCAAGTCTTATCAAGGATTCCTGCACTATGGCACAGCAGGGATCTAAATCAGAATGTGAATTTTCGATTGAAAAAGATCTGTGGCAGGTAGAAGCAGATAGCGGACAATTAAGCCTTGTATTCAGCAATATTGTTATAAATGCAAGTCAGGCCATGCCCCAGGGAGGTATTATCAGGGTTGCAGCCAATAATTTAATAGTAGATGCCGGTCAGGATCTGCAATTGGAGCCTGGAAAATATGTTCATATTTCTGTAGAAGATCAGGGTCCAGGCATACCCGAAAATAATCTTTCGAAGATATTCGATCCTTATTTTACAACAAAAGTTGAGAGTAGCGGCCTTGGACTTGCAGCGGCTTATTCCATCATAAAAAATCACAACGGGCATATTTATGCTAAATCCCTTCCTGGAGAAGGAACAGTATTTCACATATATTTACCGGCTTTCGGTGATTTTATTGCGGCAGAAGAAGAAGCAGAACTCTTGACCGGATATGGGAATATTCTTGTAATGGATGATGACAAGATGCTTAAAATAATGGTAGAAGAGATGCTAAATGTTCTTGGCTATGAGTCCGAGTTTGCAAATGATGGTGATGAAGCTGTTAAAATGTATAAAAAAGCGCTGGAATCAGGCAAACCTTACGATGCCGTAATGCTGGATCTTACCATTCCGGGCGGTATGGGAGGAAAGGAAGCTGTGAAAATATTGCTGGAAACAGATCCTAACTTAAAAGCTATTGTTTTCAGCGGATACTCGGATGATCCGGTTATGTCGAACCATCGCAAATACGGTTTTAAGGGCATGCTGTCAAAACCGTTCAATTTGGAGTCTTTAGGCAAAGCGCTGCATGATGTTCTTAAAAACTGATCAAGGGGTTTAATAATGATCTATAATGATTTTTTGATAAATGTCGCTATTACTATTTCACTTAGCGTTCTGTATGGAATTTTTATTCGCAAAATAGACGATACTACTACAACCGGTAAAATTGCAGCAGGAATTATTTTCGGTATTGCTGCGATTATAGTAATGTTTAACCCTTTTCACTATATGCCCGGAATTATTTTTGACAGTCGTTCCATTGTAATAAGCGCAGCCGGTCTTTTTGGAGGTTTTATTCCGGCAATAATCGCCTCAAGTATTGCAGCAGCTTACCGTTTGCACATCGGAGGAGCAGGAACCTTGATGGGGGTTTCTGTTATATTCGTATCAGCAGCTATAGGACTTGGATATAAAAGTCTTGCAGTAAAGAAACCTGAATTTTTACGCCCGGTGTATTTTTATGTTTTTGGAGTTACAGTACATTTATTCATGCTTTTATTGATGCTTACACTACCCGGAGCATTGGTGTTTGATGTAATAAAAACTGTTGCCGTTCCCGTAATGATAATATTTCCGTTAACAACATTGCTGCTATGCATTTTATTAAGGGATCATAAAATTCAAACAGAAACCAGTAAGGCTCTGGTTAAGAGCGAAGAACAATATCGATTAATAGTTGAGACAGCAAACGAGGGAATCTGGAGGATGGACCGCAATTCCAAAACAGTATATATGAATAGAATGGTTTCTGCCATGCTTGGATATACTGAAGCTGAAATTGCAGGCAGACCGGTTTCCGATTTCATGTTCGAAGAAGATCTGGTTGATCATAAATCAAGGATGAACTGCCGTTACACTGGCAAAGCAGATATATACGAAAGAAAACTTAAAAGAAAAGACGGCTCCATTCTCTGGGCCGGTATTTCGGCTATCCCTCTTTTCGATGAAAATAAACGGTTTGACGGGTCTTTTGGTATGCTTACAGATATAACCTCCCGCAAAGAAGCAGAAGAAGAGTTAAAGCAGACCACGGAAAAACTGAGAACAGGGCTTATCGGAACAATTAATGTTATATCGCTTACCATAGAAACCCGTGATCCATATACTTCCGGCCACCAGAAAAGAGTTTCAAAGCTTGCGCGATTAATAGCACAGGAAATTGGATTACCAAATGATACTGTGGAAAACATAAGAATGGCAGGTGTTGTTCATGATATTGGAAAGATGTCCGTTCCTTCTGAAATATTAAGCAAACCAAGCAGGCTGACGGATATAGAAATGCGCCTTATCAAAACTCATCCGGCGTCAGGGTATGAAATTCTAAAGGATGCCTGCCTGCCTTATCCGATAGCAGAGATAGTTCTTCAGCACCACGAAAGAATAGACGGATCAGGATACCCGAACTGTTTAGAAGGAGAGCAGATTCTTCTTGAAGCAAAAATAATCAGCGTTGCCGATGTAGTCGAAGCTATATCGTCTCATCGTCCTTACAGGCCTGCCTTTGGTGTGGATATAGCTCTTGAGGAGATCAGGAAGAACAGGGGCATACTCTATGATGCCAAAGTTGTGGATGCATGCCTGCGGCTGTTTAATGAGAAAGGATTTAAGTTTGAATAAGCGGTAATAACTATATCCAAATTATATCCCGGAGATTCTTCAAATGGATTTTATGGATAATATAAATCCAGGCACAAAAAATATTAACCGTTATTTTATAATTCTTATCGTGATCTGGACATTAGGAGTCTTTGCAACTCTTGGATGGGATATATATCAGCTTAAACATTCAACTTTCAGGCTTGCCAATATAAGCGCTGAAATATCCTACAATAAAGATGCTATTTACCGTCATTGGGCGGCAATGCACGGAGGAGTTTATGTGCCGGTTACCGATACTGATCCTCCCAACCCCTACCTTAATGTTCCCCACAGGGATATTACTACCACAGAAGGACAGAAGTTCACTCTGATAAACCCCGCTCACATGACACGCCAGGTAAATGAAATAAGTGAGGATGCGGTTGGATTCAAAGGCCATATCACCAGCCTTAATTGTATCCGGCCTGAAAATTATCCGGACACCTGGGAAACTGAGTCTCTTAAATCCTTTGAGCGCGGTGTAAAAGAAGCAGCATCTTTTGAAATAAAATCAGGCAAAGAATACTTTCGTTTTATGCGGCCCTTTATTACTGATAAAAGTTGCCTTAAATGTCATGCCGCGCAGGGATATAAGGAAGGGGATATTCGCGGAGGAATCAGTATATCAATACCCATGGAACCCTTAAGGTCTGTAGAACGATCACAAATTAATGATGTGCTGATCGCTTACGGCTTTTTGTGGCTGCTTGGAATAGGAGGAATTGCAGTCAGCACGCGGCGTTTGTGGAAACAGCTGGTTTATCGTGAGAAAATAGAGAAAGAAGTTCTCACCCTGTCTATAACCGACCAGCTGACAGGCCTTTACAACAGAAGAGGATTTTTATCTCTTGCCGACAGACAGCTTAAATTGGCAGACAGGAATAAAAACGGAATAATGCTCTTTTTCGCAGATCTGGATGGTTTAAAGGATATTAACGACAGATTTGGGCATAAGGAAGGAGATAAGGCGCTTATTGAAGCAGCAACCGTCTTCAAGGAAACTTTCAGAACATCTGATATAATCGCCCGTCTGGGAGGAGATGAATTTGCTGCTCTTGCAATAGATATACAAGAGAAAAATTCCGAAATCTTTACTTCCCGATTACAGTACCTGACAGAAATGCAAAATAAACAGGAAAACCGGACATACAAACTGTCAATCAGTATCGGCGGTTCTTTCCAGGATCCTGAAAATCCCAGGTCAATTGACGAACTTATATCACAGGCTGATAAATTGATGTATGAGCAGAAAAAACAAAAGAAATCATATTCTAATTCGAGCAACGAATAGCGAATGTCGATATTTCCTGCTCGCTATTCAAAACATGGTTTATGACCTCTCAAACTAAACAGATTTCTGAATAAGCACACGAACAGGTTCTATTATGCCTTCTGATTTTGCAAAATTATGAAGGCGGCTAAGTAAAACAGAACTGACTTCGTGCCCTCTTGATATAAGCAAACGGCCGGTTTTTGACCGGACATCTTCATCAAGAATCATACCTGTTTTAAGATCGGCAAATAACACATCCGTTTTTTTACATTTTCCACTGCCGCCGACAAGTGATTCCATGGCAGACAGCACATCCGGATCATATTTCCCAGGCAGATCTTTAAGCTGCTTTACAATTTTGATATTTTCGATTCCTTTTGCTTCCATAATATCAAAATCAATAGCCGCTTTTAAGATTCTTGCACCGATAGGAATATTTTCGCCCTGCAGATTGTCTTTAGGATTACCCGATCCGTCGAAGAATTTCTCCTGATAACGTATAATTTCAGCTAGTTTATCCAAGCGTGGAATTTTGGAAAGCAGATCGGATGCTATCATAGGATGCATATCAAACAACTGACTTTCCTCTCCGGAAAGTTCCTCTCCTCTGTAAAGTTTCTTCAATGCTTCTTCCGGCAGGATAACACATCCAATCTGCGAAAGCATGGCAGCCATTTCAAGCCACCATATATTGGAAAGATCGAGCGTTTCAGCAATCTGCTTTACATGTTGTTTAATTCTGGAAGACCTTCCGAAAGCTACAGGATTTACCAGAGATAGAATTTCATTCAGCACCGAGACGGTACCTTTAAGGGTTTTTTCAAGAAGTTCCTTTTCGGCAATTACCAATCTATGCTGTTTGATACCGAGATTAATAACATTTTTCAGTGTATCCGGAGAGCAGGGCTTGGTCAGAAACTGGAATATGTTTCCTTCATTAACTGCACGAATGGTTTTATTGAGATCGGCATTGCCTGTCAACATTATACGCACCGTATCAGGTACAATCTCCTTGACTCGTGCAAGAAATTCAATCCCGTTCATATCGGGCATTTGGAGATCGGAAATAATTACTGAATATGGTCTGTTATTTCTGATTGCTGCGAGTCCCTCATGAGGACCCTGTGCGGTAGCCAGATTAAATTCCTTTCTTAACTGCCGCCTTATCGCATCCAGGAAATTGGTATCATCATCTACAACAAGAATTGCTTCATCCATCGCTTTTACTTTCATCATTGATACTGGTGGTGATTTTGTGCCATGCAGCGATTCGTCCGGTTAAACCAAGTTTGTCCAAATAACCGTAATCAATACTTTCAATATTTGCTGCCGGCAAATCAGTTTGACTTACACAATGCTCAAGGCCATCGGCTACATGCACAATGGTCAAGGGAACACAATCTTTAATAGCATAATCCATAGGAGAATGATGAAATGCGACAGCCTCTGCTATAACATCCGGCATGCCCCAGAGTCCTATTAAATATGCTCCTACTGCAGAATGAGTTGTTCCGAATATCTGCCGTTCGACTTCAACATCAAAAATATTATTACTTTTTAAACTGTTAAGTACTTCATTATATTGAACCGGCATATTGTCTGCAAGAATTAGTTTGCCGACATCATGAAGCACTCCTGACACAAATGCCTCGTCTACAAGATGCTTTGGGAAATTCTCCATGATGGCTAATTTCTTGGCAATCGCGCCGGTTTTAATGCTATGGTTAAGGAGCGATTCAATTCTGAAAGGAAATGAATTGTTCTTTTCAAATTTAGAAAATATACCCGTTGCAAGAATAAGCGCTTTTACGGTATCCAAACCAAGAAGGCTGACCGCCTCAACAGGGTGTGTTATGTGTCTCGGTATTCCAAAAAATGAAGAATTGACCAGTTGAAGAATTTTAGCGGTCATGCCAAGGTCTTTGGCAATTGTTTCTCCAATACTCTGTATGGAACATTCGGGTTGCTCAAGAAGCTCAGCAACTTCAATATACAGAGATGGAGCGCTTGGCAGTGAATCCATCCCGGAAATAAGCCGCTTAACTTTGTCGTTTCCGATAAGATCGCGTAACGCAATGGATCTGTTTACGGTATTTTTCAACATATCCGGATCGCATGGTTTGGAAAGATATTGATGAGCCGATTTTATAGATTTTAAGGCAGCTTCTCTATCCGATTGACCGGATAGTATAATTCGGACAATCTGTGGATATTCTTTTTTAACTCTGCATAGAAGATCCGCCCCGTCCATCTCCTGCATACGCATATCAGAGACTACAACATCAAAGGGCTGTTTTGCCATAAGCTCCAATGCTTCGGAGCCACTTACGGCAAATGCCATTTCCCAGTTGTCTTTCATAGGTCTTAACATACGTTGAAGACCCTGTAATATCATTACTTCATCGTCTACAAAAAGTATTTTAGTTTTCACTTTACCTCTGTAAAGTTCAGGCGGCATTTTTCAACGGAAGACATATTATAAAGGTGGTTCCGCTTCCTTCTTCAGATTCAAAAGTTAAATTACCGCCATGTTTTTGAACTATAATCGAATGCGAAATTGCCAAGCCCTGTCCCGTCCCCTTTCCAACTTCCTTTGTTGTGAAAAACGGATCGAAAATTCTGGACCGGATATTTTCAGGTATCCCGCTTCCAGTATCTGTAATACTTATTTCAGCACAATCGTCTTTACTGCGGGTAGACAAAGTAATAAGGCCTTTTTTGTCCGGATGTTTCCTGACAACATCAGAAATAGCGTGAGCAGCATTGACTATTATATTTAAAAAAACCTGGTTCAGAGCACCGGCATGACCGAAGACCGCAGGAAGTGATAAATCAAAGTCGGTTTTAATTTCCGCTACATATTTCCATTCATTACGGGATACAGTTATGGTGTTTTCAAGGGCATGGTTTATATCAACTCCTGACTTTTCTTCTTCACCCGGGTGAGAAAAATCCTTTATGGAACGAACAATATTTGCAACATGAGCCACACCTTCCCGGCTTTGTTGTATTGCCAGCGGAATTTCCTTGATTAGATAATTCAGATCCATTTCTTCCATAGCCTTTTTAGCATCATCGACAATATTATCTGCCTTGTCTCCGTTTTTAGCGGCATCAATAAATTTGCAGAAATACCCGAGCAACCTTTCTATATCATTAAAGGAATCCCGCAGAAAAAGTATATTATCCCCGACATACTGAACAGGCGTATTAATCTCGTGGGCAATACCGGCCGCCAGTTGCCCGATTGATTCAAGTTTGCAGGCCTGGGCAAACTGGATCTCCATCTGTTTTCTGTTAGTAATATCAGCTCCCATTAATAAAAATCCAGTCTGGTCCGTTCCTTCAACAGACATCGGATTTAATATTATTCCCAAAAACCCTGATTTCCCGTTTTGCTGGGTAAAAACAACATCATCAACACGGACAGGTTTACGGCTTTCAAGACATTGGCATATTCCTGCTTTTATCTTCTCCCATTCCCACAAACAGCCGCATTCGGCAAAGTGAAGGCCTTTGACTTTTTCAGATTCGATCCCAAACAGATCCTCCGCTACTCTATTCCAGGTTGTGATTAACCCGTCTGAATCTACTCCTATCAAAAAAGAAGAAATTGAACGAATTAAGGCTTCATTTTCAATGCCTAATTTAAGCAGGGACTCCTGTATATTTTTAAGGTCGGTTATATCGTTTACTACTCCTATAAGGCCCGCTACTTTACCGGCTGAATCAGTATAGGTAGCTTTATTGCAAATTATATGATGCCTGCTTCCGTCGCTAAATAGTATTTCGTCTTCTATTTTATGACGTCCCGGATTGCTGAATACCGTCAAATCATGTTTATAGTGTTTTTCCGCCTCATCTTTCGGCACTAAGTCGAAGATAGACTTTCCTATAATATTTTCTCTCTTTTCCCCTATATATTCTTCGAATGCACAGTTGCAACCTATGCATAACCCATCCATGTCTTCGTAAAATATAGGGTTGGGAATGACATCAATGAGTTTTTGTAAAAAATCAAGCTGTTCTTCCAAGTCATTTTTTGTGTTTTCAATCCGCGATGTCCTTTCGGCAACAAGTTGTTCGAGTTGCTCCCGGTAATGATGCAACCCGCTTTCAGCTTCTTTACGACCGGTAATCTCTTCGTATGTAATTATGGTTCCAATTATGTTTCCGTCCGGATCTCGCATAGGAATCTTGTTTATATCCAACCAGATTTGTTTGCCGTCAGCACGAATTTGTGAGCCTGTAATATTGTATTGTGGAGTATTTATATCCGTTATATTTAAGTCGCTTGCCATATAAAAACTTACATTGTCTTTATTACGGGCTAAATCCGGTTTCCCCACAATATTAACTTTATCAATGCCTGCTTCTCGCGCAAACTTTTCATTACACCCTAAATATATACCGTTTAGATCTTTCCAGAAAATACGCTGAGGCATGCTATCAATAACTAATTGAAGCGATTTTATTGTCTTTTCATGATGTTCGATATTTATTTTAAACAAATCAAGATCGCAGGTCATTTTCTCTAATTGTTCATAAATTAATTTATTGTCCATAAAGCAAGCCCTCGTAGCACTAAATTTGTTTGGTCGGCATATATCAAAATACCAGACTGCTGGTAAATCCAAGCCTGTTAAAAAGCTTTATATGAACCGGCAACAATAATTTATACAACTTTCATGCCAAGAGCATTGCAACAATTACTTCAATATTTACATATAGTTTTGACAGGATATCGAAATGCAACCGTCAAATAAATGGCACTATGCCCAGCTTGGGTTTATTAAACATAACTTTGCATCCATTCATAAACAGATAGCGGTTTGAAATATCAAAACATATTTCATTGTATATTTGGCATGTTAAGGAAAGGAACGGCCGTTATTTTTGCGGTTTGCATACGAACTTACCCACCGATGTTGCTTCAGGCACATATTATGCAAATCTCAGGATATTATATTAATTGTTTGACTTAACTATCATAAAATGTTAAAAAAAACTTATCAGTTCTATAAACACTACTATAAGCATCAACGGATACTATGCCGTGAAATCACCTTGGTTTAACCTTTGGTTTTCGGAGGGCATTATAAAACCGCAAATGCAATCGGGAAATACTATCCAACCGCTGAAATCTTCACCTTTCCGCAGGTTCGCAAAAGCGCTTGCAGAAAAATTCAAGATACAAATCTTCGCAGAAGCCGTTCAGGACGGCTTCGATGGTGCGGTATTATATGCCGATATTATTCAGAAATCATCCCAGCCATTGTTGGTTGCTAATCCGGACGCAACAATAATATCCTGCAATGAAGCTTATCTGAAAATCATGGGCTATACAAAAGAAGAATTTGAGAAAATCGAATGTGCTATAGACTTCACTCCGCCGGAGTGGCAGGAAATCACCAGGGATAGCATGGAAGAGTTGCACCGTACAGGCCGTCCGGTAAGGTATGAAAAAGAATATATAAGAAAAGACTCAAAGCGTTTTCCGGTCGAAATATTTCTTCATTTTATGAAAGATGAAAATGGCCTGCTGTATTGTTATTACGCTTTTACTACAGATATTACACAACGAAAGCTTGCGGAAGCGGCAATGATACAGGCAAAACTGCGTTATCGCAATTTGTTTGAAGAAGCTCCGGTTATGTATGTTATCACCCGCAACCAGGGTGGCGTGCCTGTTATTGTTGACTGCAATGCGCTTTTTTTGAGCACTATGGGATACACAATTTCCGAAGTAATGGAGCATCCTCTGGGCGATTTTTACACGCCGGAATCTTGCGCCGAAATGCTGGAAGGCGGCGGTTATCAGCGTGCATTGTCGAACCGGTTTACAAGTGAAGAACGCAAGCTTTTAACACGGGATGGCAAAATTAAAGAAACATTGATGAGAGCCGTTCCGGAAAGTGATGCTGATGGCAACGTAACGGGAACGCGGGCAATGTTTATCGACGTAACTGCGCAGAAGCAGGCAGAAAGACAATTGCTGGCTTTGTCGTTGCGGCAGGAGGCTATCCTGTCGGCTATTCCCGATATTGTAATCGAAGTGGATGTTGATAAAGTATATACTTGGGCAAACGAAGCCGCTAAGGAATTTTTCGGCCCAGACGTTATAGGAAAAGAAGCTTCTTTCTATTATGCAGATGAGCAGGACACTTACAATCTGGTGAAACCGCTTCTAAGTGGTATCGAGGATTCAATTTATCTTGAAAGCCTCCAAATAAGAAAAGATGGCGAGAAACGTCTGCTGGCCTGGTGGTGCCGGGCGTTAAAGGATGAACATGGAAATGTGAGGGGCGCGCTTTCCACAGCACGCGACATCACCGAGCAAAGGCAGGCAAAAATACAGCTCGGCAGTAAAATCGAGGAGCTGCAGCGCTGGAATAAAGCAGTCATGGGCCGCGAAATGCGCGTTATTGAACTAAAGCGCGAGGTAAACGAACTTTTGGTAAAATCAGGGCAGCCAAAGCGTTATAATGATAATGAGCAGTGATGACATGTACAATAAAACATCTACTGAAAATACTTCCAAACTTCAAAACCCATCCTCTTCCCGCTGGATTGCGATAGCTCCTTTTTTATTGCTGTTTATGCTCATTATTATAGCTGCTACCGAATATTTATATATCAGGCAGCAATATCGGGCAGCCAAAAAAGCGGCGCAAACAGAAATTTCTTCTGTAGCCAATCTTAAAGCAGGCCAGATTGAAAACTGGTATAAAGATCGTATAAAAGATGCCGAGATTGTTTCGAATAATATAATACTTCAAATGAAAGTGCAGCTTTTATTTTCCAACCCCGACAACGCAGATCTTAAGAAAGAAATACTTCAATGGATGGTAACTCAGCAAAAATATTATGAATACAAGCTGATGGTGCTTTATGACTCTGAGGGCAGGTCGCTGCTGTCTGTTCCTGAAGGCCTGGCCGCTTTTGATATTTCGCACAACCAATATTTTCAGGCTGCTTTGCGATCAAAAACTATTTTGCCGATTGATCTGCACAAGGATCATGATTCCTGGAAATATATTCATCTTAGTATATATATTCCGATCAGAAATAATATTACGATCAGAAATAAACAGGGCGCAAATGATTTGGCGAAAGGGGCCTGGATGATACAGATTGATCCCTATCAGCTTTTGTATCCTCTGGTTCAAACATGGCCATCAGCAAGACAAAGCGCTGAAACTCTTCTTGTGCGGCGCGAAGGCGATGATGTCCTGTTTTTAAATGAACTGCGACACCGCCAGAATACAGCACTTGAGTTGCGGTTACCAATTTACCCCGATCGGCGGCTTCCTGCAGCTATGGCTTTAACGGGCTATGAAGGTATTATTGAGGGTCTTGACTACCGGAATGAGCAGGTACTTGCCGATGTGAGAAAGATAAAAGGGACAAACTGGTTTATGGTAGCAAAGATTGATCGCAAAGAAATTTACGCCGGTATGTACCAACAGATATTGCTAAACGGGATCGCGCTTCTTGCCCTGCTTTTATCCGCATCACTTGCAATAAGACTGCTGACAAGACAACACGATAACCGGATGCTCAAAGAACAGCTTGCCGCAGAGCAGGAGCGAAACGCCGCCATAGAAGCTCTTGCAGAAAGCAGGCAAAAAACCGCATTTTTTGCAGATGTGATCGAAAAATCATCGCAGCCTTTTCTTGTTGGTTATCCGGACGGTCGAATCGGCATGTTTAACGATGCTTTTACAAAATTGCTTGGTTACAGCAAAGAGGAGATTGAAAAAATAAACCAGGCTCATCATTTTGCTTCAATACGGTCTGCGGATGAAGTGTCTAAACTGCAGGAATTAAATCGCACAGGTCAACCTGTCCGGTATGAAAAAGAATACATTAGAAAAGACGGCATGTACGCCCCAATCGAACTGTTGGTGCATCTGGTAAGAAAGGAAAATGGCCAGCCGGACTACTATTATGCTTTTATAACCGATATCACAGAGCGCAAGCTTGCGGAAAAAGCCGTTCTGGAAAGCAAAGAACGCCTGCAACTGGCACTTACGGCGGCTAATCATGGAATGTATGATCTTGATATAGAAACCGGCGAGGCCAAAACCAATCCTGAATATGCAATGATTCTTGGCTATGATCCGGCCACCTTTGTGGAAACAAACGACAAATGGATCGAGCGTCTCCATCCGGATGACCGCGAACGCGTTTCCAAAACATACAGGGCATACATCGAGGGCAAACTTCCAACCTATCAGGTAGAATTTCGGCAACGAACAAAATCCGGCGATTGGAAATGGATTCTTTCTTTAGGAAAGATTCTTGAATATAGCGTTGAAGGCAAGCCGCTTCGTATGCTGGGGACGCATACCGACATCACCGAACGAAAACAGGCGGAAGAAAAAATCAGTAACAGCGAAACTCTTCTTAAACAAACCCAGAGATTAAGCCATGTTGGAGGTTGGGAGTATGATGTGGAAAGCAGGAGCATGTTATGGAGTGATGAAGTCTATAATATCCACGGCGTATCAAAAGACTATGATCCAAGCAATCCGGACTGGCATATAAACTTTTTCACTCCTGAAAACCGGGAAAAAATAAACAAGGCATTTATGCAGGCCCTCGAATACGGCGAGCCCTATGACCTTGTTTTGCAGTCAATAAAGGCAGATGGAACGCTGATATGGGTGCGGACGAGCGGACAGGCCGAACGCAAAGAAGGCAAGATAACCCGTGTGTTCGGCAATATAATGGATATCACGGAACGCATGCAGGCAGAGGAGCAGATGCTTGCCGCTAACGAAGAAATACGGATGCTGCTAAAAGATGCCGAGCAATCGCGCCTGGCTCTATTAAGCGTTGTTGAGGACCAGAAGGAGGCACAGAGGCAAATCCAGAAATTAAACGCCGAACTGGAGCAGCGCGTGCAGGAACGTACAGCCAGGCTCGAAACGGTAAATAAGGAACTTGAGGCATTCAGCTATTCCGTTTCTCATGATTTAAGGTCTCCGCTGCAGCACATAACCGGTTTTGCAGAACTGCTGAACAAACGAGCGTACCAATCCCTTGATGAAAAGAGCAGACACTATATAAAAATAATAAAGGATTCTACTGGCCGGATGGGAGCGCTGATTGACGATCTTTTGTCATTTTCGCGAATGGGCCGTGCCGATATGATGAGAAAGAATGTAAACCTTGACAATATAGTAAAGGCAGTATTGGACGATTTAAAGACAGAAACAAAAGAAAGAAATATCGAATGGAAAATCAATCCGCTTCCGGAAGTTACCGGAGATCCAGCCATGCTGAAACTTGTTTATGTCAACCTTATATCCAATGCAGTTAAGTTTACAAAAGAGTGCGAAAAGGCTGTTATCGAAATAGGAAGTACATTCCGGAATAAAGGTGAAATATTTTTCTATGTAAAGGACAATGGAGCAGGTTTTGATATGAAATACGTTGATAAACTCTTTGGCCTTTTCCAGCGCCTTCACCGCTCCGAAGATTTTGACGGCACCGGCCTTGGTCTGGCCAATGTCCGCAGAATTATATACCGCCACGGAGGAAAAACCTGGGCAGAAGGAGAGGTGGACAAAGGAGCTACGATTTATTTCAGCTTGCCTGGGGAACAGGGATCAGGGATCGGGGATCGGGGATCGGGGATCGGGGGACAGGGAACAGGGGATCAGGATGTCGGTATCTTGAGGGAAGAGTAGTAATTTATGCATATTAATAGTTATCAGGTTATTGCGGCGTGGCAGAAATCAATAAGAAAGAATGTTATAAAATGTTTTCCCTGCCCCCCGTTCTCTTGATCCCTATTTAAGGAAAATCAATGAATATTTCATTAAATAAAATTTTGTTGGTAGAAGACAATATAAATGATGTGGAACTGGCCATGGAAGCTTTTTCAGAAAACAACATTGCAAACACGGTTGATGTAGTCCGTGATGGGGAAGAAGCTCTAGAATATCTTAAATACAAAGGTAAATTTTCATCACGATCTTCAGGCAATCCCGTGGTTATTTTTTTAGATATCAATCTTCCCAAAATAAACGGGATTGAAGTGCTTAAAGCTATCAGAACTGATCACAAGCTGAAATTAATACCCGTGGTTATCTTTACATCCTCCCGCGAGGAAAAAGATCTTTTTGCAAGCTATAGTCTCGGTGTAAATGCTTATGTTGTAAAACCCATAGATTTCAATGAATTTGTAATAGCAGTCAGGTCGCTTGGATTATTCTGGGCAATCATCAATGAGCCTCCGCCGGAATTGTGAGAAGAAAATCGGGTGTCAGGGTCCAGGGGGCAGATAGGAGTGTAAATATGCATATCAAAAATTATCAGGATCTTGAAGTGTGGCAGAAAGCTATGGATCTGGTAATTATGTGCTATAAGATAAGTGGTACATTTCCCAAGAATGAAGTATATGGCCTATCAAGCCAGTTACAGCGTGCTGCCGTATCGATACCTGCAAATATTGCTGAAGGCAGGGAAAGGCGCTACAGTAAAGAGTTCCTTCAATATTTATCAATCGCCTATGGCTCTTTGGCCGAAGTGGAAACGCACATTCATATAGCCAAACGGTTAGGCTATATCAACGAAAACCAATTCAACGAAACGCTGGGAAAAACATCTGAGATAGGGAGAATGTTAAATGGCCTGCAGAAGTCAATTAAAAAAAATATTTAACAAGCGTTTTGCCCATGACGCCCGATCCCTGTTCCCTGGCAACTGACTATATGGAACAAAACCTTAATATACTAAACCTTGAAGACAGTCCTAATGATTCTGAGCTGATAAAGGAAATTCTTTTTGATGCAGGAATTGAATGCGATATTATTCGTGTGGAAAATGAAAAAGACTATCTTTGGGCAATCGAAAATCATAATATAGATATTATACTTGCAGATTACACGCTTCCTTTATTTGACGGCCTGTCTGCGCTGAAAATTGCGCTGAAAAAATGTCCTGATGTGCCTTTTGTTTTTGTTACCGGTACGCTGGGCGAGGAGATTGCGGTTGAATCTTTAAAAAGCGGCGCAACAGATTATGTCCTTAAAGACGGGCTTCTGCGGCTTGTCCCGGCAGTTCAAAAGGCTTTAAGGGAAGTAGAATTTAAAATAAAGCGAAAGCAAAGTGAAAATGCCTTGCGCGAATCGGAGGAAAAATACCGGGAGCTGGTAGAAAGCATCAGCAGTATTCTTTATACGGTAGATAACAAAGGAATTGTTACATATATCAGTCCATCGGTGCAGGCATTGATAGGATATAGTTCATCTGAAATTATCGGGCGTTCTTTATTTGTACTTATCTATCCGGAAGATATTTCTTATATTGAGAAACAGTTTAAAAAAAGGCTATCAAACAGCCTTGAACCCAGCGAATACAGGATCGTTAAAAAATCAGGAGAAACAATATGGGTGACTTCTTCAAGCCGCGAGATAATCAGAGAAAAAAAGCTTGTCGGCTTACGCGGCCTGATTGTTAATATAGATGAGGATAAAAAATTTAAAGAAAAACTGAATGAAAGCCTCGATAGACTCCAAAATGCCAACAGAGGCATTATACAGGCCATGGCATTGACGATAGAAACACGCGACCCTTACACAGCAGGCCATCAGAGGCGTGTGGCCTGTCTTGCCCGGGCAATTGCCACAGAAATGAATTTGTCTGAACAGCAGATAGAGGGACTCAATATGGCAGGATCAATACACGATCTTGGCAAGCTGTCGGTTCCTGCCGATATTTTAAGCAAACCATCGAGATTAAGCGAAATTGAATACGAGCTTATAAAGATTCATCCTGAAGCAGGTTATAATATCTTAAAAGATATAGAATTTCCATGGCCTGTTGCACAAATCATATTACAGCACCACGAAAGGATGGATGGCTCAGGATATCCCAAAGGTTTAATGGGAGAAGATATTATCATGGAATCCCGGATATTGAGTGTAGCCGATGTTGTAGAAGCCATATCGTCCCACCGTCCTTATCGTTCTGCTCAGGGAGTTGACAAAGCTCTGGAGGAAGTTGCCGACAAAAAAGGCATCCTCTATGATCCGGTGGTGGTTGATGCCTGTCTGAGAGTTTTTAAGGAAAAAGGATTTAAGTTCTGACGTCTTTGTACAATTTTCTCTGCTTCGCTGCGCTTCATTGCTCAAGCTTTGTGCACCTTTCATATGAAGCCTTTATAGAAGACACCAAAATATATTGAAGTTAGCATCATGTCCAGATCAAGTCGCAAGTAACGTTTTTATACAAGTACATCAGGATCTATAAATTGAATAGTAAGCAACATATCGATATTCGTTGTTCACTGTTCGATCAGCAGGAGATTGTGCGATGGAAAACATACCGGTTGAAAAATCAAGTAGCAGCGCCGGGCGCGTCATGGTTGTTGATGACGAAGTCGGGATAATGAGTTCTATTTGTGAATTGCTGTCCGATGAAGGTTATGAAACAACAGGGTTTTGTGCTGGCTCCGAAGCTATTGAACTTCTGAAAAAACAGGAATTTGATCTTCTCATAACCGATCTGATGATGCCGGGTATGGATGGAATAGATGTTCTTCGCAAAGGGATAGAAATTGATCCCAATCTTGTTTGCATTATCATGACCGGATATGGAACAGTGCAGACTGCTGTTGAAGCAATGAAGACAGGCGCTTTCGATTATATTCTGAAACCTTTCAAGCCTTCAGGCTTGTTGCCTATCCTTACCCGCGCCATGCAGGTGCGCAGCCTGCAGGATGAAAATATGCAGTTGCGTGAAACCATCGCTATCCATGAACTGGGAAAAGCCATTGCCTTTTCTTCCGATCTGAATTCAATTATGAATATGGTTGCCGATGCCGCTCTTTTGCAGTGCAAAGCAGATGAGGTATCTATTATGCTGCCGACTGCAGACGGCAAAGAGCTTTATGTAGCTGTTGTGCGCGGCAGCGGATGTGCGGAAAAGGTCGGGATACATATACCTTTAGAGCAGGGTATTGCCGGCTGGGTGGCACGCAACAAAGAACCCATGGTATTGCGGGGAGAAGTTAATGACCCGGGTATGGCCCCTGTCAAACCGCGTAGTGATATCCACACCGCAGTTTCTATGCCGATGATGTCAAGCGGTAAACTGGTTGGTGTGCTGAATGTAAATATAACTCAAAATCACCGCCAGTTTAAAATGGGACAGTTGAAGGTTCTCGGAATTCTTGTCAGTATCATTTCACCGATTTTGGAAAAAATGCAACTGTACTTACAGATACGTGAGGGTGAGGAAAAATACCGTTTGATCTTTGAAAACATACTCGATGGAATCTATCAGCGTTTGCCGGATGGAAGAATAATTGCTGCCAATCCGGCGCTTGCCCGTATATTTGGTTACGATACCCCCCAAGACCTTATGGCAAATATTACTGATTATTTTAACCAGATATGCATAAATTGCGATGATTGTGCCGAATTCAACCGTATCATGGGCATATATGGCGAAGTTCGGGATTTTGAATATCCCGTCTATCGCAAAGACAAAACTAAAGCATGGGTATCTGACAATGTACGTGCCGTAAAGGATAATAAGGGTATTTTGCTCTACTATGAAGGGATTCTTTCCGACATAAGCAAAAGGAAACAAGCGGAAGAACAGCTGTTAAAGAGCATTGAAGATACCGTTCGGGCAATGGCTATGATAGTGGAAAAACGGGACATGTATACCGCGGGCCACCAGGAGAGGGTGGCGAACCTGGCCGTAGCTATTGCTGAAGAAATGAAGCTTTCCGAAAGACAGATCAAGGGGCTAAGAATGGCCGGTATCATTCATGATATCGGCAAACTGAATGTGCCATCGGAAATTCTTACCAAACCTGCAAAACTTAATTATATTGAATTTGAACTTGTAAAAATGCATGCTGAAGCAGGCTATAACATTCTTGTAAACATAGATTTTCCATATCCTGTAGCACAAATTGTCTATCAACATCACGAACGACTGGACGGATCAGGCTATCCGCAAGGTCTTAAAGAAAAGAACATTCTGCTTGAAGCACGAATACTTGCTGTTGCGGATGTAGTAGAGGCTATTTCATCCCACCGTCCTTACCGTCCTGCACTGGGAATTGATAAGGCTCTGGAGGAAATTTCAGAAAATAAAGGCATCCTCTATGATCCGGCAGCTGTAGTTGTCTGTCTGAAGCTTTTTAATGAAAAGCTTTTCAGTTTTGATAAAAAAGAATAGCGAATGTCAAAAATCGATGTACGTTGTTCGCCATTTGCTGTTTGTTATTTGCCATTCGAGAAGAGGTGGTTATGAAAATTTTCAAAAAAGATTCCATAAGCAAAAATATTTACATGTTCATTAGCACTACTGTTGTGTCTTTTGCACTTCTCTTTGCTGTTTCAGCTTTTTTGATGGTGGTGATTAATATGATAGGAATAGTGATGAGAGCCGAACACAAAACAGTGATTGAATATACTGATGGGATATCGGCGTTCAGGGAATATTTGCTGAAGCAAACGGATGACGCTTCTGTTCAGGCGGATGATACAGCAGTATTAACATATAATGACTTTGTAACACATCTTAATAGCTCTATAGCCGGAACAATGGCAATCACTGATTTAGTGAAAGCAACAAAATCAACATCTTCAGACGATATTGCCGGAAGAGTTTCAAAAAACTTTGAAAGAACAAGTTATAATCAAGCAAAAGCTATGGCTATAGTAGCGAGCCTTCTTCCTCAAAGTCAGCTGAGGAGACAACTCGGCGAGACTTCATCAGCTTATTTGGATAATATGAAGAAGCTGCTCATATTAGCGGAAGAATATCATAAATCAGACAAATTTGATATGAGCCAATTTTGGATGACATCACAAATATTTAATCTTGATAAAAAAAATAAAGAACTTTTTGCTGAATACACTTCTAAAATTGGCGCTTATTCATCATGGATTGTTTCCTTTTCTTTATGGATTTTTATTATATTGGCCGGCATATTAATTGGAATAAATACTTTTATCGGTATTAAAATTGTACGTTCCATAACATCTCCTCTTAAGATATTGACCGGAAGTGCAAAAATAATTGCTGCCGGTGATTTTTCACAGCAAGAGATTGCTGTAAAATCACATGACGAAATAGGCACTCTAACGCTTGCCTTTAACAATATGACCCGGGCATTAAAAGAAAATAAACTAAATGAACAGAAACAGAATTGGTTAAAAACCGGCAAGGCGGAATTGGGCGAACGGATTCGCGGCGAACAGGATCTTGCCGTATTAGCCCAAAAAATTATCGAATACCTTTGTATCCGCCTGGACGCAAAGATTGGGGTGCTTTATGTTGTCCGAAATAAAAAGATGCTTCAGTTGACCGGCGGCTATGCCTATAAAAAAAGAAATGATATCCCCGATAAGTTC
This sequence comes from Pseudomonadota bacterium, assembly GCA_018901125.1. Taxonomy (GTDB): domain Bacteria; phylum Desulfobacterota; class Desulfobacteria; order Desulfobacterales; family RPRI01; genus RPRI01. The sequence goes on from JAHIFE010000178.1 coordinate 70,471, forward strand.
GAATTCGGCGAAGGTCTGGTGGGTCAAGCTGCGAGGCAGAAGGAAAGCATCATCATAAATAATGTCCCAAAAGATTATATAAAAATCAATTCCGGTCTGGGTGAATCCTCTCCCCACAATATAATGCTTACACCATTTTTCTATGAAGAGGAACTGAAAGGAGTAATTGAGATTGCTTCATTTCAGGAATTTACAGATATTCAGAAGGATTTTCTTGATGAGGCAGGTAAAGGGGTTGCAATTTCCATCTATGCCTGCGAATCTTATATTCGTACCCGTATATTGCTGGAAGAGACACAGGCACAGGCTGGAGCATTGCGTGTTCAGCAGGAAGAACTCCAGCAGACAAACCAGGAGCTTGAGGAACAAACCCTGGCTTTGGGAGAATCTGAAGAAAGGCTGAAGAATCAGAAGAATGATTTGCAACAGATGAATACAGAGCTTGAAGAAAATGCTCTGTTACTCGAAATGCAAAAAGAAAATGTCAGAATAAAGAATGTTGAGCTGGAAGAAGCAAAAAGGCTTATCGAACAAAAAGCACGGGATCTGGAGTTGGCAAGTAAATACAAATCGGACTTTCTAACAAACATGTCGCATGAGCTAAGAACACCGCTAAACAGTATTCTCATTCTTTCCAGGCTGCTTTCTGAAAACAAGAAGGGAAACCTTGATCAAAAAAATATTGAATTTGCACAAACCATTAATGGCGCTGGAGCAGATCTCCTGAAACTGATCAATGAGGCATTAGACCTTGCTAAAGTAGAAGCCGGAAAAATGGATTGTATTTTTGAAGAGATGGAAATAGCGGATTTAAGCGACACCTTAAAGCGCTATTTTATGGCCATAGCTGAGGAAAGAGGACTTATATTTACAATAAACCGGAAAGATGGGGTTCCTTCCGGTTTTGTTTCCGATAGACAAAAGGTTGAGCAGATAGTAAAAAATCTTCTTTCCAATTCTTTTAAGTTTACCGAACGAGGCGCTATAACTCTTGATATCTTTCGTCCCGATAATACTGCCGATCTTTCCCTTAGCGGCATTGCCGATCAAAAAATCATTGCATTTTCTGTTTCAGATACAGGGATAGGTATTCCGGAAGATAAAAAACAGTCGATTTTTGAAGCATTTCAACAGGCAGATGGAACAACATCCAGAAAATATGGAGGAACAGGTCTGGGGCTAACAATTTCGAGAAAAATGGCTAAGCTGCTCGGAGGAGAAATTGCACTTGAAAGCACAGAAGGCAAGGGCACTGTTTTTACACTATATCTTCCCGAAACTCCACCGGTACAAGAAATTAAGGACGAACCCAAAGAATCACGTGGTGTGGCCTTTGCGACAAGATCAGCTGAAGTGGGCCCTGTGGGTAAGGCGGACAGAACAATCTCCCATCACAAAACCGAACCCATGCAAACAGAACTTGAATCTATAAAGGATGATAGAAAAATCATTACTCCTGGTGACAAGTCAATATTAATAATCGAAGATGATTCAAAGTTTGCGGAAGTTTTGCTCGATCTTGCCCGTGAAAGAGGGTTCAAGGGCCTGATAGCAGGTTCCGGAGAAACAGGCCTGCATTTTGCCGATTATTATAAGCCGAGTGCCATTATTTTAGATATCGGCTTGCCGGGGATGGATGGGTTGAGCCTTTTGGAAAGATTAAAAGATAATGCCGCAACCCGCCATATTCCGGTTCATTTCATCTCTGCTTCTGATGATAAAAGCCATGTTGCATTAAAAATGGGGGCGATCGGATATCTTACCAAACCGGTGTCTTTAGAAGATATTGATTCGGCTTTTCAAAAGATAGAAAACCTTATTACAAAAAAGGTTGGGCGTCTTCTTGTTGTGGAAGATAATGAAACGGAGCGAAACAATATTGTTGAGTTGCTTGATGGCAAAGATGTTCAGATAGAAACTGTCAGCACCGGAGATGAAGCCTATGAACTTTTGAGAACAGGGACATTCGACTGCGTGATACTTGATCTTGATCTGGAGGATTTGTCCGGGCCAAATCTTATAAAAAAGATCAAAAGTGATAATAGCATCGAAAAAATTCCGGTTATTATCTATACCGGCAAAGAATTTTCACGGGAAGATGAAACTGCTTTGCAAAGGCAGGCCGGGACCATTATTATAAAAGGTGCGAAGTCGTATGAAAGACTTCTTGACGAAACAACCCTTTTTTTACATCGTGTAGAAAAAGACCTTCCCGAGCAAAAACAAAAGATGATCCGCATTGCTCATGATAAGGAATCGGTGTTTAAGAATAAAAAAGTCCTCATTGTGGATGACGATATGCGAAACGTTTTTGCCGTATCAAACATTATTGAGGAAAAGGGGATGGAAGTGCTTGTAGGTAAAAATGGCAGGGAAGGCATAGAACGCTTAAACGACAATCCTGATATTGATCTTGTTTTGATGGATATAATGATGCCCGAAATGAACGGATATGAAGCGATGACGGAGATCAGAAAGCAAATGAAATTTAAATCTCTTCCAATTATTGCCCTCACTGCCAAGGCTATGACCGGCGAAAGGAATAAGTGCCTGGAAGCAGGAGCAAGTGACTATCTTGCAAAACCGTTTGATATTGATAAATTGCTCTCTCTCATGCGTGTGTGGTTGTACCATAATTGAAAAACATGGAAAGTGAAAATATAGAGATAAAACTTCTTTTGGAAGCGATCTATCTGAAATATGGTTATGATTTCAGAAATTACTCAATGGCTTCGATAAAACGGCGATTATTTCACAGGCTTTTGGCTTCAGAGCTTAAAAGTCTTTCCGAAATGCAGAATAAACTACTATACGATACCGCTTTTTTTGAAACCATGCTGTTAGATCTTTCTATAAATGTAACCGAAATGTTTCGTGATCCTTTGTTTTATCTGGCGCTTAGAACAAAAGTTATACCGATTTTAGAGACATACCCTTTTATAAAAGTATGGAATGCAGGATGTTCATCAGGTGAAGAGGTTTACTCTATGGCCATTCTTCTTAAAGAAGAGGGCCTTTATCAAAGGACACAGATTTATGCAACCGATTTTAATGAGGTTATACTCAGCAAGGCAAAAGAAGGTATATTCCCTATTGATTGTATGAAACAATATACTTCAAACTATATTAAAGCCGGTGGCAAAAATTCGTTTTCCGATTATTATACTGCAAAGTATGATTCGGCGATGATTGAGAGAGACCTGAAAACAAACGTAGTATTTGCCGACCATAATCTGGTAACAGATGGAGTATTCGGTGAAATGAATTTAATTATGTGCAGGAATGTTCTTATCTATTTTGACAAGAAATTGCAGAATCGCGCCTTGAATCTTTTCTGCGAAAGCCTGTGCCATGGAGGATTTCTTTGTTTGGGTTCAAAAGAGAGTATCAGGTTTTCAGAGTGCGCCGATAATTTTGAGAATGTGGTAGAAGGCCAAGTTATCTACAGGAAAAAATTATAAGCAATAAAACCGCTTTAATAATATGATATATGCGTAAACTTGAACTGGATAATAAATATGAGGCAGTTGTAATTGGGGCTTCGGTCGGAGGGATTGAAGCGCTTCGCGTCATTTTTGCATTTTTACCTGCTGCTTTTAAACAGACAATAATTGTTGTTTTGCATTTATCTCCGCAGTCCAGCGGTTTAGCACAAATTTTAAGCAGGAAGTTCCGCATGATAATAAAAGAAGCCGAAGAAAAGGAGAAAATTAAGGGCGGAGTGGTTTATACTGCTCCTCCTAACTACCATTTGATGATAGAAGATGATAAGACGTTTTCTCTATCTGTTTCCGAACAGGTTAACTACGCAAGGCCTTCAATTGATGTTTTATTTGAAACTGCTGCCGATGTTTATAGGGAAAGCCTAATCGGTATAATTCTTACCGGAGGCAATAAGGATGGCAGCCAGGGACTCAAAAAGATAAAGGAACTTGGAGGGCTTGCTATTGTTCAGGACCCGGATACTGCTGAAGGCGACTCAATGCCCAGAAATGCGATAGCAGTTTCGGAAGTCGACCATATTTTAACCCTTGATAAGATAGGATTACTGCTTTCAGGCTGGTTAAGGCAGTAGCAGTATGAAGATATGATTAAACGGAGATTAATCATGAACAGCAATGAAAAAGCCGATATACTTATTGTAGATGACAGGCCGGAGAATTTAATCGCTCTGGAGGCGCTGCTTGAAAATCCCGAATTAAATATTGTAAAGGCGTTTTCAGGTAACGAGGCTCTCGGCCTGGTTTTGGAGTATGATTTTGCGCTTGTTCTTCTTGATGTGCAGATGCCTGAGATGGATGGTTACGAAACTGCAAAACTAATGCGGGGAATTAAAAGAAGTAAAAATGTACCTATAATATTTTTGACAGCTATAAGCGGAGAACAAAAACATTTATTACGTGGCTATGAGTCAGGCGCAGTCGATTTTTTGTTTAAACCAATAGAGCCGAATATTCTTATGAGTAAGGTAAGGATTTTTCTTGAACTATTTAATCAAAAAAGGCTTATTAATGAACAGGCGCTTGAACTTAAACAAAACATCGAAGAATTGCTTCTTGTAAAAAAGGAACTGGAAAAATCAAACAGTATACTACAGGCTCTTTCTTCTATAGACGGATTAACAGGGCTTCCCAATCGTCGTTCTTTTGATGATTTTGTTGAAAAAGAATGGAAAAGCGCGGTTCGAAAGAGTACGCCTTTGTCGTTTGTCATGATCGATATAGATCATTTTAAGGCTTACAATGATAATTATGGCCATCAGGCAGGTGACGAGTGTCTGAAGCAGATAGGAAGGGTTTTAAAAGAAGCTGCAACAAGACCGGAAGATCTTATAGCGCGTTACGGAGGAGAAGAGTTTATAGCTACTCTTGTTGATACAGACATAAACGGTGCAATAACAGTGGCCGAAAGGATCAGATCGAAGCTAAAGGCTTTGAATATTCCACATGGATTTTCTACTACAGCAAATATTGTTACTATAAGTTTGGGAATTGCCGGAGGGATTCCAAACCGGGAGTCATTGCCCGGTTCATTTATAACCATGGCAGATAAAGCTCTTTATCAGGCAAAAAAAGAAGGACGTAATCAAATTAAAATTTTTACAGAAACTGAACAAAAATAGCAAATCGGAAAAGCAGGGAGTGTCCATTAAAGGTCTTAAACAGAAGAAGCGCTTCCATGTAAAAAGACATAGTCGTAGAAAAAGCAGTTTACTTTCTTTTTCAAGAATTGATATTATTTATTATTAGCATTGACTGAAAACCATTAAAATGCTATAACCCATCTAATTCAGACAATTAAATTTTATATCAGGAGAATGAATCGTGCCATTCTGGAGTGTCAGAGAATCTCTAAGTCAGGCTAATAAACTAAGGCGCTCATATTATGAGTTGCTAAGAGATGAGCTTGATCAGTTTTTACTTCAATATGCTCTTGTTGATTCCTATAATAATTTTCTAAGAAAAAACATAGCCTATCCTTTTGTTGAAAAACGTGAACTAAAACCACGCGTACGAATAACCGACATAGAGTATGAACCCCAGAATACTTTTCTTATAATATTTGTTGAAGACTCAATCTCTGCGGACCATAAAAAATACATCAGTTTTTATGATTTAAACAAAACAACAAAGGATAATATATTAAAGTCTAAAACTCTGCCTCTTTCCTGTAAATTTGACAGAGGCCAAAAGTTTTTTGATTCAGCGCGGTTTTTTGATTTTGTTCGGATGCTGCTTCCTGTAGATTATGCCCTTCTTATTCAAAGGGACCCGGCAAGCAGAATAAATAATAGATACATCCTTTCACATTTTCATGTCCGGATAGATTGGCCCGTGGTGGAAGCAGCTGAAAATCTTGCGATCAATCTTCGTTATATTTCGAAGGATATTTATGAAAAAGGAGATAAATACGCTGAAGATATACAGAAGAAATTTTATGAATATTACGCTCTTCCCGTAATGGCAGGAGGCCGAAGAACTGCTGCAATAGTAGCTGCCCAGTATTTTAAAAGAATACCATGTATCACAAGTATATATGTCGGAAGCAGCGGATCAAGGGCTCTTATACGAATTTCGGAACGAGGTATTTCGAAGGCGATATTGATGAACCTGTCTGAAGATGAAATTAATCAGATTGCTGCATCAAACTGTATTTCTTATAATGCCTTTATAAAAAATTATGTTGTAGCCAGAGAAAGAAAGGATAATGTTTGTATATTCCAGACAATATATTCTTTTACTAACCATGCAAGACCGCCGGATGACGGTAAATTAAGAGAGTTGCGATCAGATCTTTACTGGCAGGCTGTTGAAGGCCAGTATATTCTTCCAAAACCAAAAGTGTGGAAATATCCTCCTCTTCCTTATAATACCATTTATTCTTAATATGCTATAGTTGGCTTATAAACCGAATGAGAACAGGTTTGTGACAATCGCTATAGCATTCACCTTAAACCTTCTTTGACCCCTTTTGTCCCCCCGAACATTATGGGATTACCAACTATTTTCTTAGGTGATCCTGTTTCGAATACATACAATATCGTAATAAATATATACTAATATAACAATATTGTAAATACTGTGTTTTGGCTTTAGCATAATTATCAAGCCGTTATGCGTTGGCATGATTATGGCAGTTATTATGACAGGTCAAGAAGGCAAATCTGAAAAATAATATTTAAAAAGGGGGTGGATATAGGAGAAAAGATTGACTGGCGGATTATTCCAATACGCTTATGCATGACAGGCAAAATGAGTATTTAGGGGTTAACGGAAATATATTTATTATTTAAAAGAAATTTGAGAGGAAAAAATGAAAAAACATTTTTTATCGGCAGCTATATTTATTTTAATGATTACGGTGGTTACATCAATGGCCTATGCAGAAGAAGCTGACGTGGTAACAGGAAGCGCTTCGGTTGGTGTTTTTAACAGGTACATCTTCAGAGGTTATGAGTTAAGCAGAGATAGTGTTATCATTCAGCCTGCGTTGACAGCTTCTTACAAGGGATTTAGCGCTTCAATGTGGGGAAATATCGATACTGATGAAAATCCGACTCAGTCTTTCGTTCCTGACACAACGGATCAGAAAAGTTTCAACGAAACAGATCTCACGCTAAGTTATACTTATGAAATAGATAAACTTGCACTTACCGGCGGCTATATCTTCTATAGTACGAGATATGCAAATGAGACTGAGGAAGTATTCGTTTCAGCCACCTACAATATTCTGTTAAGCCCGACGCTTGCTATATATCGGGATATCAATGAATATTCAGGTACATATATAAACTTATCACTATCTCACTCACTTCCGTTATATAAAGAGATTACTTTGGATTTTGGAGCTTCAGCCGGATACTTTGTGGGCAGTTCTGACTACTGGAAAACCTATGAAAGATCAACAGGCGCATATACCGGGGATAGATATAAGGCATTCCATGATGGAATGGTCAAGGCCGGGTTTACTATTCCTGTTGCCAAAAATGCTGTTATACAGCCTTCAGTACAGTATTGGTTTCCCCTTTCAGGAAAGGCTGACAGGGTGATTGATGGAAACTCATACAACATTAACGGAAAGATTGATGACACTTTTGTCTGCGGGTTGAATGCAACATTAACATTCTAAAATAAATTATTATATTAACATGAAAGTTCTTCCCAAACATTATGAAGAAAATAGAAGCGCTAATAAAACCATTTAAGTTAGAGGAAGTAAAAAAGGCCCTTGATGCTATTGGTGTTAAGGGCATGACGGAATCAGCAGTCAAGGGCCTGGGAAGACAAATGGGGCATAAGGAGATTTATTGCGGAGCTGAATACTTTACCGACTTCATTCCTAAAATTAAAATTGAGATTGTTATAGAGTCAGAGATGGCTGATCGAGTAATCGAAACGATTATTAAATCAGCAAATACCGGAAAATGGGGAGACGGCAAAATATTTGTTACAAATATTGAAGGTGCAATAAGGATAAGAACAGGAGAGAAAGGAAGATTTGCAGTATAAGATATCGACGGACAAGAACAAACCCGTCTGCCCTTGTCCGTTTCTGTTTAAACCTGGCCTGAAGCCATCAGATTCAATCAACTGTAGTTGTGAATAAATAGGGAGGTTTTATAAAGCAGTCTGAGTTTAATTAGATAGAGAGTACTTTTTCAACAGAAAAATCTTTTCCGCCTTTTTTTACCGAAGCTGCGGCAACCACGGGATCATGTTCGAAAAAAAGTATCCAGTTTTCTAAGATAGCCCTTGATAAGATTTCCTGCTTTTCTTTAAGAATCGATAATGGTTCATTATCATATGCCATATGCCATGGGATAGGGATATGGGCTGAGGTAGGAATAAGATCTGCGCAATAAAAAAGAGAGGCTTCTTTACCTTTTACAAGGGGATGCTGCTGTCCCGGAGTATGACCGTTTGATATAATAATTTCTATGCCATCGAATAACTCCGACGGGCCATCAAGAATTACCAAGACGCCTGATTCTTCCAAAGGCAAAAAGTTTTCTTTAAAATAGCTTCCCGCTTCTTTTAAGCCTGGATTTAAGGCTGCTTCAAATTGACTTTTCTGTACGTAATATTTTGCTGCCCGAAATGTTGGGATCGTATTATTATCTTTTACTATTGTTGAGCCTCCGGCATGATCAAAATGAAGATGTGTAATAATTACATCGGTTATATCATCGCAGGTCAGTTGATGTTTTGAAAGTATGGCTTTAATATCTGTGGTTTGGTCATCAATCCCGTAAATTTTTTTCATTTTATCGGATAATTTGCTTCCCGGACCATTATCAACAAGGATGTTTTTTCCGTTTCCCTGTATTAGAAGCGATCTTGCCTTCATTGGGATGAAATTATTTTTGTCAGCCGGTATTTTCTTTTCCCATAAAATTTTCGGAACAACACCGAACATGGCCCCGCCATCTAAAATAAAATCTCCGAATTCTATTGCAAAACAATTATAATTACCAAATTTCATGCAGTTTCTCCAATAACAATCTGATCAAATACTTTCTTTGTAGTCACAACCTTCTGCCATACAATGCAAAACGGTACCGCTTTTCTTGGTTGTTTTTTCAAGAAGAAATATAGCTGCGCAGGTTGGACAAATTTTTGGTACGGGCTTATCCCAAGTGGCAAAAGTACATTCCGGATAGCGGCTGCATCCGTAAAAGATCTTTCCTCTTTTTGATTTTTTTTCAACTATTTCACCGCTGCAGTTCTTTTCCGGGCATTTAATTCCAGTATTGTTCACGCGACCGTTGGAATTTGCGGATTGGGTATTTTTACATTCAGGATAACCGGAGCACGCATAAAAATCACCGTATTTGCCGTGTTTTAATACCATGGGCTTTTGACATTTCTCACATACCAGGTCTGTAATCTCACTTTCAGGTACATTTACCGGAGAAATTACTCCTTTTTCGTCACGGTTGTAATTTCTTGAATAAGAGCATTTCGGGTAAGCGCTGCAAGCAAGAAAATGACCGTTCTTCCCGACTTTAATTTTTAGTTCGGTAGCACATTCCGGGCATTTAAGACCTGTAGGTAAGCCCACTCCTTTTACACTTAACATCTCTTCGGAAGCTTTATCAAGCTCACTTTTAAAAGGGGTGTAAAAGCTGCTCAGAACATCAATAGCCTTAGCTTCATCGCCTTCTATCCGATCAAGGTCGTCTTCCATTTTAGCAGTAAAGTCAATATTAAATATATTTGGAAAGCTTTCTACGAGAAGATCATTAACTATGAATCCCAGCTCGCTAGGCTTAAAATAGCCTTTTATAAAATCAACGTAGGCTTTTTCCCTTATAGTTGATAGAATTGCGGCATAAGTACTGGGGCGACCGATTCCTTTTTCTTCAAGCTCCTTTACAAGAGATGCTTCGGAAAACCTCGGAGGTGGTTGTGTGAAATGTTGTTTGGGATCAAGTTTGTTAAGATTTAATGCCGTGTCTTCTGAAATATCTGGAAGCATATTTTTCTTTTCATCTTCCTGCTCATCGTCTGCGGTCATATAAAGCGACATAAAACCAGGGAATTTGACGCTTGACCCGCTTGCGTTAAAAATATACGGGCCTGATGATACAGACACTGTTACTTTGTCTATTATGGCCTGGGTCATCTGAGATGCCACAAAGCGCTTCCAAATCAGAGTATACAGCTCAAGCTGGTCTTTTGAAAGGTAAGGTGCGACTTTTTCGGGAGTATTGTAAACCGATGAAGGGCGTATGGCTTCATGGGCATCCTGCACTTTTTTGTTGTTTTTAAAGAATCTTGGTTCCTTAAGAGAATATTTTTCTCCGAAAGTATCTCTTATAAGGCTCAAAGCTTCTTCTGCCGATTCTTTGGATATTCTTGTTGAATCGGTTCTCATGTACGTTATTAATCCAACCGGCTCCCCCGGGCCAAGATCTATTCCTTCATATAGCTGTTGGGCAACGATCATTGTTTTTTTGGCTGAGAATCTTAGCTTTGTAATTGCTTCCTGTTGCAATTTGCTTGTAATAAATGGCGGGAAAGGATTTCTTACGGTTGATTTTTTTTGAACTTTTTGAACGGTAAACGGGGTATTGCTCAATTCATTAACTATTTGTGATGAAGTATCTTCATTTGGAATATCAATCTTTTTACCGTTTTTTTTGACCAGTTTTGCGGTAAAAGCCGATTTTTCTTTCGTTTCAAGATGAGCTGTTATGGACCAGTATTCTTCGGAAATAAATGAGTGAATTGCACGTTCTCTTTCACAAATTATGCGAAGAGCAACCGATTGAACACGACCGGCGCTTAACCCGCTTTTGACTTTTTTCCATAAAAGCGGCGATATCTGGTATCCTACAAGCCTGTCTAATATCCGACGTGCCTTTTGAGCTTCATACTTGCTTTCGTTCAGAGTTTCAGGAGAAGCAATCGCAGCTATAATGGCATTTTTGGTAAGTTCATGAAAAAGAACTCTGTGAAATTTTCTTCCCTTCTTTTTTAATATATCAGCGGTATGCCATGCAATTGCTTCACCTTCCCTGTCCGGGTCGGCCGCAAGGTATATATCAGTGGCATCGCCGGCCTCTTTTTTAAGGGTGGTTATTACTTTTTGCTTTCCGGGGATATTTTCATATTCAGGTTTAAAACCGTCTTCAATATTTATTCCGATTTTTTTTGCGGGCAGGTCCTTTATGTGCCCTATGGTTGATACTACATTATAATCGTTTCCTAAATATTTTTTTATTGTTCTAACTTTAGTTGGAGATTCAACAACTACAAGCGGTTTGTTCACTTAATATTCCTCACTCAAATTATGATAATTTTATTTCAATTCTATTCTTAAAGAAAATAATTTTCCAGGCTCTTGTTTTATCAAGTCCTGCAGTTCTAAAGTTAATAGTGTGCCCAAGAGTTTTCCCGGCTCGAATTTTAGTTTGCGTGCAAGTTCGTCTATATGGACAGGATATGGTTCGAGAGCTTTTAATACCCGTGATTCCTCAGGGTTCAAACAAAGATTTTTATAAGCAATTTCTTTTTCTTCCTGTATCGTTTTATTATTGTCGGATGTAAGAATATTTGAAAGCTCGTCGATAATGTCTGTTACATTCTCAACTAG
>JAHIFE010000179.1 GCA_018901125.1 Pseudomonadota bacterium
GTCAAATCCGATGTTGATGAAATTCCATCCTTAAAAACCGCGACAAATAAAAAGGCTTTTGCAATTGTCATCGGCATTGAAAATTATCGTCAGAATCTTCCCAAAGCTGACTTCGCGTCACAGGATGCCCGTCTTGTTGCCGACTATCTTATAAAAGCTATGGGCTACCCTGAAGAGAATATAATTATGCTTTTGAATGACCGGGCAACCAATGTTGACCTGGCAAAATACTTTGAGAAATGGTTGCCGAACAATGTTGAAAAAGGCAGCACAGTTTTTGTGTATTATTCCGGACATGGAGCGCCAAATCCCAGGACCGGTGATGCCTTTCTTGTGCCCTATGACGGCGATCCGTCTTTTATAAACCAAACAGGATATTCTCTTAAACGAATGTACGATGCCCTCGGCAAACTTCCGGCCAAAGAAATCATTGTCGCCCTGGATTCATGCTTTTCCGGAGCAGGCGGAAGGTCAGTGCTTGCCAAGGGAGCCAGGCCTCTGGTAATGAATCTTCAGAGTGATACGGTTTTATCAAAAAACATGACGGTTTTATCCGCTTCGGCGGGTGACCAGATCAGTTCCACCTATGATGACAAAGGCCACGGGCTTTTTACCTACTTTCTGCTCAAGGGAATTAAAAACGAAGACGTCGTCAATCCGGACGGTTCCATTAAAATGGACGACCTGTTCGGCTACCTCGCACCCCAGGTGGAGCGCATTGCAAGAAAGCAATACAACAACGAGCAGACGCCGCAGTTGATTACGCCAAAGAATAATTAAGGATAGTCTATGAAATATTTGCTTTTAATTATTACCGTTCTGTTGATACCACTCATTATCTACGCTGAAGAGCCCGCCTGGATTACTGCAGAAGGCACATCATACCAGGGTGAGATGGATACTTTAAAAGAGGTAAAAGACAGAGCAAAACAGGATGCCCAAAGCAAGGCCGTGGAAATGGCCGTCGGAACGTTTATTAAGTCTCATACACTGGTTTCCAACAGCCAGGTGGCCGAGGATCTGATTTATGCCGCCGTAAGAGGCATAATTTCAAAGGAAGAAATCATTTCATCAGATTGGGATGCTAATGATAGAAATCTTTACAAAGTGAATATTAAGGCTCTTGTTGAACCAGTCTATCCGGAAAAAGGCGAGGGGCTTTGGGCTAAGCTCCATCTTTCCAAAACAGATTTAAAAGAAGGAGATGAAGTTCAGATTTTCTATCAGGTAAGCAAAGAAAGCTATGTCTATATTTTTTCGATTGCTGCCGATGGCTCTGTAACGCTTCTTTTCCCCAATTCCAGCGCACCGGACAATTTTGCCATGGCAAGAAAACCTTACCAATTCCCACCGGCAGATAGTGGTATTAATTTAAAGGCTATGTTCTTGCCGGACTTTAAGGATGTTTTGGCGGAAGAAAAAATTAAAATTATTGCAACCCGGCACAAAGAAGACTTACTTTCACTTGGCTTCAGAGAAGGTATCTTTCAGGTTTATGATGCAAACTCTACAGGCATGATAAGCGATCTTGTGCGACGCCTCAACCGGGTAGAACCGTCAGACTGGACGGAGGCAACGGCAATTTATTATTTAAGAAAATAATTTGTACCCGATATGTCTTCCTGCTGATTTTTTATAATAATTTCAGGTGACAATTGTCATTAGATAAGATACGGGAAATTAATCAGTAAAGGTTGTCTTTGAGCTTAAGCGATAGCTCAAAACGTCCAGAGGTTCATTTTTGCACAACCAATGGGTCTCATTCATGAGAAGAAAAGAAAAGCATTAAACATTATCATGAGCCAATATGCGGAAGACATATTCCAATTTACGGATAGTAATATCGATAAAACATCTGTGATTAGAATTGAAGTGGATAGTATGACCGGCAAACGGTCCGGATTCTACAAGCTATCTCAAAATAAATTCAACACCCCCTGACAGCGTTTTGTGAGGCTCTTCAAAATGCTCACATATTAGCGCTATATGCTGCGCTTTTTCATCACCTCACGCTTTGTCAGTGAGCGTCATCTTGCTTTTGATACTAACATGTTATGTCGGCAAGCTGGCAGTTCTTCCTGATATGCAGAATCAAGGTATCGGAGCCGCTTTAATGAAAGAAATCGAAAAGCATTTTACCCCAAAACGATTTGAACTTTTTGTTGGATCTAAAAGCAATAATAATATACATCTTTATCAAAAGTTAGGTTATAATATCTATAAAACGGGGAGTTATGAGTGCGACCATATAGAAATACTATATATGGAAAAGATTAATAAAAACAGATAAGCAGTCATTATATTTGATAGTAAACTGCGCCGGAAAAGCAGAAACGGCTTTACGCAATCGAGTTTTTGTTATGTTTAAATAAAGAGGAACAAAATGAGTGAACATTTTGATGCCGGATCTTCAGTGGTTATAGCGATTACTTTTGTTTTTTTTGTATTGGCATTGTTTACCAAAGGTCTTACTCATGATCTGCTTTTGGAAGCAGGTGTGTTTCTTGTTTCTGTAAAATTGATTATAATGGCATATAAAAGCAGCATAACCACGAAAACTTTATTAAAAGAGTTGCAAGATATTAAAGACGCCTTGGAAAAAAGAAAAGAATAAAACATCAGGAGATGTAAACATGAAAAAAATATATTGAACCTGGGGCTAAAAAAAATATGGCTTCTTCCCAAAAACTGGAACATTTATGTGGCCGGTGGCGGTGCTGTAATCTATGGCGGCGTAGAAATAACCAGAGAAGACAATCTTAGTGGTTATTACCGGGATACCGATGATGAAGATGGCGTAGGATTGGGATACTGGGGGGCTTTCGGTATATATAAAACTTTATGGCGTCATTTTAATCTGGGAGTGGATGTGCGCTACTCCGATGCAAAAATCAAGCATTACGATGAAAATCGTAATGCGGGTGGTTTCCATATAGGGTTGATTTTAGGTTATTGCTGGGACGCTGAATAGAACAACTGCTCCAAAAACAAGATAATGGGATAAAATGTTTGTGCAGTCTAAAAAATCATTCGCTTCAGTTAATTATACTATATGTAATCCAAAAACATGCAATCCCGGCGAAGGGCGTTGTGCCGCCGTACCGGCCTGCACGCATAAAGTGATTAAACAGATCGACGGTGTTTTCGAACAGCCTATGATATTTCAGGATATGTGCATGGGATGCTGGGATTGCATTGAAGCCTGTCCTTTAGATGCTGTTTTTGCCAAACATGTTACCTGATAAATTACAGGAGTCCGGTTGAAGATTTGTATGCTAAATTGAGTCAGCCGACAACCGAATTCAGTACTAAGGAACTGGAATTGGCAGGCAACGATATTCTATTTGCTGAGCCGGTTAGAGAGATATTGATTTCTTCTGTGAATAAATGAGTCAGTCGTGGGGAAAAAATCGCAAGGTCAAAAGGTAGCTTCCCGGTCCTTTTCTTAATAATCAGATACTTTGCATACATTATCGGGCAGAATCGCTGGTTACTCCGGCGGGTTAATACTGCCAAGAAAGATCCAAAATTTTTATTGACAAAAAAGGTATAAGCTTATATTTTGCAAAACTTGAAATAAACTTGTGTGCAGCAATTATTTTTAATAAAAGTGTGTGCAGGTTTTTATCGTGAGCGGGAATAACTCAGCGGTAGAGTGCAACCTTGCCAAGGTTGAAGTCGCGGGTTCAAATCCCGTTTCCCGCTCCATTTTTTTGGCGGCATAGCCAAGTGGTAAGGCAACGGTCTGCAAAACCGTTATTCTCCAGTTCAAATCTGGATGCCGCCTCCATAAAAATTATAAGGGCCGGCAATTTTTTGCAGGCCCTTTTTTATTTGTTATCTATAGCCACAATCCGGAAAATGAATTTTATTCGGCTAATTCCTTGTATGTAATCAATCGATGCAGCCAATTGTAAAACGCCCCATTTTGGCCGATCTCTGCGTTGGGTTCAAATTTTGCACTTTAGTGAAGCTTTAGCGCTATCCTCGAAATACTCTATGTATTAATGCAGTTAAAATTTTTGCCCGCCTTGAGCTTGACCAAACTGAAACGTTTTGAAACTGGTTCGATGGGATAAGTATTTACAGTAAACCGTAGCTATTTAATGATCCGTAAATGATGAGTTTCAATCCGCCAATTATCAAATGTCTTAAGGTGATCCAAAAGGTCTTTACATTCCAGCCGCAACAAAGACACCTTCCAGATACTTGATGGTACAACACGATCAGTAAACAGATTAAAAATACTTCCCTGCTCATTCGGATCTAATATCTTTAGCAACTCAACAAGCATTTTTGCAGTTGGCAAATATTCCTTAATATCTAAAGGTGTTTCAACGATATCAGCAGCAAGGGATTTTAGTTTATGGTAAACGCCGGGATGTTTGTTAACAGAGTCTTGGGTTGCCATTAACACATACTCCCAGCGTTTTTCCAATTCTTCAATTGTGAGATTATCTTCCATGATAAAGTATTGATCGGGCGTTTAATTTTATAGTCTTTTACATGGCTGTTTCCGGATGAAACACATTCACTTCTTTAAGATCGTCTCCCAGGTATTCCCGCTCATTGGGCCCTAAGATTCCCAAAGAAAGACAAATCAGGGTCCACATATGGACCACCGGATAGTTGCCTCCATAATGTTCACTGAGTTCGTGGATCTGCGCGTGGCAATTGTGGCATCCGGCAATGCAGTAGTCCGCTCCTGTTGCTTTGATCTGTTCGTCTTTGATTCGACCAAACTCAAGGCGATCTTCCTTAAAACCGGACTGTAAAAAGCCGCCGCCACCACCGCAACAATAATTATTTGATCGGTTGGGTTGCATGTCTATAAAATTTTCTTCACCAACAACGGACTTGACAACAAACCTAAGATCTTCGGCTATGGCATCACCATAACTTTTTCTAACAATCTGACAGGGATCCTGAACGGTAAATTTAATTTTAAGGTCCTTATTCCAATCGGAATTTACTTTAAGCTTGCCTTCTCTGATCCATGTTGCATAGTATTCATAGATATTTTTAATTTCAAAATTGTGCTCTAAATTGAATTTTTTCACTCCGGCCCGGACTGAGAATGTAACGTGCCCTCACTCGGTATTAAGAAATATCTTGCTTCCCAGTTTGTTGGCCTGGTTGACAGTGGTACGAGTAATATGTTCCCATGCCTCGTTATCTGATAGAAACATACAATAGTTCTCACCGGCCCAGCCGTGACTGCCGTAAGTCCAGTCTACCCCTGCCAGATGGAGTATTTTCCACAAGGGGACCATTTCATCCGGCTCTGTTACCGGTTCCCTGGAATTTTGATTTAAAAAGAACTCAGCCCCTTCTTTATCGATCGGGGCTTGCATATCGGCAAACTCAGGTTGGGCCTCCCGATATTCTTCAAGCACATCTCCCACAACAAAAATAAAGTCATCAGGAGATGCGCCCATGGCGCTAGTACTTTCATTTCTTAAGGCCATATCGCATGAACCGAGAATGCCTTTGGGCCGGTCTTCTCTTGGCCGAAGCGCCCTTACATTATAAACCAATTGAGGAATATCAATTTTCATGGGGCACACATAGACGCAACGTTGGCACATGGTACACATCCAGGGCCAGTCTGATTTTTTAATTTCCTCATCCATACCAAAAGCGGCCATACGTAAAAATTTACGTGGGTCCATTCCATCTAAACCCGTGGCAGGACATCCGGAAGAACATGCTCCACAGGTTAGGCAAAGGTTTAAATTGCCACCCTCCGGTAGAATCTCTTTAACCTTGTCAATAAATATTGATTGTTTTTTTCCGCCTAGCTTAACGACTCCATCTGCCATCGATTCCTCCTCCTGTACTACTTTTTCATAAGTGGCTATAGAAAATCAGCGTTAATTGTAATTTCATAATAAGCAATCCATTGTATTGAAAACTTGGGGTATAGAATTTAAGATTTATGGTTCTTTTCAATTATTTAGCATAAATCATGCCGGAAAATAATAATTTTTAACATTTATATAATATTGTAAATACTATTAGTTATATAGCTTGCTATAGAAAAGATACATAGAAGATACTTAGATAAGATTGCAGTTATGCAACTATATAAGAGCGTTTAGTTTCAGAACTGCAATCTTTGTTGGTGTGAAAGTGCTCAAAGAAATAGGGCTCGATACAACGGACATCAGGGTCAGGCTCATCCGGATTGAACTACCTTCCGGCAAAACTGTTCGATCAATATATATGGACTTATACTTATGAGCCAATAGTAAACTTAACCCGGTGCTCTTCATTATCCATAAGTGGGTGTAATTAAAAGTGTTGGTTAGAAGGTTTGCATCAATTACATATCATATTAAAAAACGATACAAGCAAGTGCATAAAAATAACATGCTGTAATCAATAAATAATTCTAGACTTTTTGATTTAACTATTGTATAGGTTGGGTTAGATAAACAAATTAACGTGTTACAAAGGAGAACCCAACCTATGACCGACCATCCAAAAGACAGCATAGAGAACAGACTTAACAAGCATCCTCATCTCAAAAACAGAA
>JAHIFE010000180.1 GCA_018901125.1 Pseudomonadota bacterium
AGCCACTTTCAAAACGTTTCAGTTTGGTCAAGGTCAAGGCGGGTGAAAATTTTAACCGCAGGAATACATGTAGTATTTCGAGGATTAAAATTTTCACCCAACGCAGAGATCGGCCAAAATGGGACGTTTTGAAACTGGCTCACATATCTATCATATTTGGTCTATATTTTTCAATTGCACTTTACCTTAAACTTTTTATGGACAGAGATTATGATAACAATAGAGTCGGTTTCAAAAGTAAAGTTAATTATTGGAGGCCAATTTGGATGATTTAAACTCCAGCATAGACATGTTGCTGCCGGCCGAGATGGCTAAAAAAGCAGAAGCGCTCGGTGTCAAAAAAGCTACGATCGGGTGGCGCAATTTGTTTTTCCTTTCAATCCTGGCAGGTGCATTTATTGCCTTAGGAGCAATTTTTAGCACATCAGTAACATCCGGGGCCGCTGCAACTATTCCTTTCGGAATATCAAAACTACTCGGCGGTCTTGTTTTTTGCTTAGGACTTATACTTGTTATTGTTGGCGGTGCAGAATTGTTTACGGGCAATAACCTCATTGTTATGGCATGGGCCAGCAGTAAAATATCTTTCAGACAATTACTAAGAAACTGGATTATAGTCTATCTTGGAAATTTTACCGGTTCATTCTTAACAGCGATTATTATGTTTTTTACCCGTCAATATATGTTCGGCAAAGGTGCAATCGGGCTTAATGCTTTAAATATAGCAACGGCAAAATGCGATCTTGGTTTTATAGAAGCACTGTTTCTGGGAATCATGTGTAATGCTCTGGTATGTCTTGCCGTATGGCTGTGTTTCAGTGCAAAAACCACTACCGATAAAATATTATCCATAATTTTTCCAATAACTGCTTTTGTTGCTTGTGGGTTTGAACACTGCGTAGCAAACATGTACTTTATTCCCATAGGTATTTTCATAAAATCTTTTGCACGGCCTCTCTTTTGGGAAAATATCGGCAAAACTGCCGGTGACTATGTTACTCTGACATGGACAAATTTTTTCTTTGCAAATCTGCTTCCTGTAACAATAGGCAATATTATAGGCGGATCGGTATTGGTAGGTCTGACATACTGGTTTATATATATCCGAAAACCGTCGGTTTCTATTTTTCAAAAAGATTGAAATTCATTGCTAAGAACCCAGTCATAATTGCACTACCAGAAAAAACCGGGGGGAAAGAAGGTGGAAAACTGCAATACGGTTTGAACAATAACAAATACTGAAATATTAATAAAACAGGAGGACTATCCATGGGTATGATGAATGAATTCAAAACATTTGCAATGAAGGGTAATGTGGTTGATATGGCTGTCGGTATAATTATTGGCGGAGCTTTTGGAAAAATAATATCATCAGTTGTCGCAGATGTAATTATGCCGCCGATCGGCCTTTTGCTGGGAAACGTTAATTTTTCGGATCTGGCTATAACCCTTAAAGCTGCTGTTGGTGATGTTGCGGCAGTTACAATAAATTATGGGAAATTTGTTCAGACTGTTGTCGATTTCGTTATAATAGCTTTTGCTATTTTTATGCTTGTAAAAGGAATGAACAGTATGAAGAAAAAAGAAGAAGCTGCACCGGCAGCTCCTCCACCTCCTTCAAAGGAAGAAACATTATTAACGGAGATCAGAGACTTACTTAAAAAAAAGTAGCAATATTTACCAGAAGCGGGATAGATCCTGCACTTTACCGGTGTTAATTATGATTGAAGAAATTTTACCTAATCTATTCAGGATTAAAATCCCGCTTCCAAAAAATCCGCTTGGAGCTCTGAACTCCTACATAATAAAAGACAGTCGGCGAAACATGATTATTGATACGGGTTTTGCTCAGGACGAGTGCAAAGAGGCAATGCGGACAGGTTTAGAAGAGCTCGGAATCGATATCCAAAAAACCGATTTTTTTATAACTCATATGCATCCTGATCATATGGGTCTTGCCTTAGTCATTGCTCCTGATACTTCAAAAATATATTTTAACCGTATAGAAGCTGATATGCTCAGATCAGGATTTTTTTTGGATGAATATACTGACTTTGCATGTCAAAACGGTTTTCCTGAAAAAGAACTTCAGACTCTTTTTAATCATCCCGGATTCAGATCTTATAAATTCGCAGCAAAAGGATTGGCAAATTTTCATATTGTAAATGATGGGGACATTATCAGTATATCGGATTATAATTTCAAGTGCATGCAAACACCGGGTCA
The DNA here is from genome assembly GCA_018901125.1 of Pseudomonadota bacterium. Taxonomy (GTDB): domain Bacteria; phylum Desulfobacterota; class Desulfobacteria; order Desulfobacterales; family RPRI01; genus RPRI01. The sequence continues at coordinate 2,227 of JAHIFE010000180.1, forward strand.
TACAAGAGGGCATATGTGCCTTTATGAAGCCGACAAGAAATTACTGATAGCCGGAGACCATATCCTTAATGATATTACCGCTACAATTCAATTGTGGTCTGATGAGCAAAATCCCTTAAGGGACTATTTAACAAATCTTGATAAAGTTTATGATCTTGACATAGAACTCACACTACCCGGGCATAGATCTATTATAACAAACTGCAAGGAGAGAATTCTGGAATTGAAGGATCACCATCAAAAAAGGCTTGAAAATATCATTTCTATCCTGAGAAACGGGGATAAAAACGCATTCCAAATAGCCTCGCAGATGAGTTGGGATACGAATTATGAGAGTTGGGATTTATTTCCGGGTCCGCAAAAATGGATTGCTACAGGTGAGGCGATTGCTCATTTGAAGTATCTTGAAGAAGATAAGATACAAAAAGAAAGACGCGAAAAAGAAGCAATATATTCGTTGAAAAAGAGCAAAAGGATATTATAAGTGGCTATCTGCGATTTATGCGGTAAAGAAATGGAAGGGGCTTCATCCTGCAGAAAAAGTATAATCAGGATAGATGGTATTGACTATACTCCATTGCCTTTTGGAAAAGAAGACACGGTTTTTATAAGAAAACAACTTGCGGCAAGATGTCCTGAGTGCAATGTATTGAAGGGGGGACTTCACCACATAGGATGTGGTCTTGAGATTTGTCCTAAATGCGGCGAAAAATGGTTAAATTGCCGATGCTCAGGATTGAAAGTAGTAACCTTAAGTGATAAGGAGAAAAAGTGCAAAATTATTCCATTTAATAAAAGGAGATAAAATGCTTAAATATATTATATTACTTATTGCAGCGTTTGTGATTTTTATAATTGTCAGGAAACCGGGTTCGGAAGAAAAAGAAGATATAGAAACAGAAGCAAAAGATATAGCAGTAACTTATGTATGTACCGAATGCGGTGAGAAAGATTGCAATTGTTTCAAAGAAGATAATATACACAAACATTAGAGCCACTTTCAAAACGTTTCAGTTTGGTCAAGGTCAAGGCGGGTGAAAATTTTAACCGCAGGAATACATGGAGTATTTCGAGGATAGCGCTAAAGCTTCACTAAAGTGCAAAATTTTCGCCCAACGCAGAGATCGGCCA
>JAHIFE010000181.1 GCA_018901125.1 Pseudomonadota bacterium
AGTCAACATGCCATCGCCGGAAAAATGGAGAGAGAAACTTGGCCTTATGCCCGATGAAATTCTACCTATGGGCAGGCTCGCAAAGCTTGATTTTCTTAAAATAATGAACCGCCTTGAGAAGGAAGAGGATGGCAAATATATTGAAGTTACCGCCATTACTCCCACACCTCTTGGCGAAGGCAAAAGCACGACCTCGGTCGGTCTTATGGAAGGCCTTGGTATGCGTGGAAAAAATGTAGGCGGAGCTTTGAGACAACCTTCAGGCGGACCGACCATGAACGTCAAGGGAACAGCAGCAGGCGGCGGAAACGCACTCATTATTCCCATGACAGAGTTTTCTTTGGGGCTCACAGGTGACATCAATGATATTATGAACGCCCACAATCTTGCCATGGTTGCATTAACAGCCCGTATGCAGCATGAAAGAAATTATAATGACGAACAGTTGGCAAGACTTACCAAAATGCGTCGTCTTGATGTAGATCCGACTCGTGTTGAAATGGGGTGGATAATTGATTTCTGTGCACAGGCTTTAAGAAATATTATTATCGGCCTTGGCGGAAGAACAGATGGTTTTACAATGCAATCCAAGTTCGGAATTGCAGTTGGTTCCGAATGTATGGCTATCCTTTCCATTGTAAAGGATCTTGCCGATTTAAGAAAACGCCTTGATGAAATCACGGTTGCTTTTGATAAGAGCGGCAAACCGGTTACAACCGGAGATCTGGAAGTCGGCGGCGCTATGACCGCTTTTATGAGAAACACAATTAATCCCACACTTTTAAGTACAGCCGAATATCAGCCCTGTATGATTCACGCCGGACCGTTTGCAAACATTGCTGTAGGGCAGTCATCCATCATCGCAGACCGCATTGGTCTTAAGATGTTTGATTATCATGTTACAGAAAGCGGTTTTGCAGCAGATATCGGATTTGAGAAATTCTGGAACGTAAAATGCCGTAACAGCGGTTTGAAACCCCATGTTTCAGTTCTTACCTCCACGATCCGCGCTCTCAAGATGCACGGCGGCGGACCCAGGGTAGTTGCAGGAAAAGCGCTTGATGAAGCATACACCAAGGAAAACCTTGCATTGGTTGAAAAAGGTATAGAGAACATGGTTCACATGATAGGCGTAATCCGCAAAGCCGGTATAAATCCGGTTGTATGTGTTAACAGATTCTATACCGATACTGATGCGGAAGTTGCAGTTGTTAAAAAAGCAGCCGAAGCAGCAGGAGCACGTTGTGCCGAATCCAGCCACTGGGAAAAGGGTGGAGAAGGTGCTCTTGAACTAGCTGATGCTGTAATTGATGCATGTAACGAAGAAAACAATTTCAAATTCCTTTATCCGCTCGAGATGAAGCTTCGTGACAGAGTTGCCCTCATAGCAAAAGAAGTATATGGAGCAGATGGTGTATCATGGAGTCCTGAAGCAGAAACAAAAGCCAAAATGCTTGAAAGCGACCCCAAATATGCTGACTTTTCAACCATGATGGTTAAGACTCATTTAAGTCTTACTCATGAACCGACACTAAAGGGTGTTCCTAAAAACTGGACACTTCCGATCCGGGATATTTTGATTTATTCAGGTGCTAAATTTCTGTGTCCCTGTGCCGGAACCATCAGCCTGATGCCGGGAACAAGCTCAAATCCGGCATTCAGAAGAATTGATGTCGATACAGACACAGGAAAAGTAAGCGGTCTTTTCTAAATATATTTATAAATACTTATTATGATATAAATGGGGTGTCCGGATCTTCCTGGCATCCCATTTATTTTGTAAGATCTTTGTATAAAAGTATAAAAAAACTTAACTTACCTGGAGACCTGGCTTATAGCCGATCAGATTATGCTATATAATTTCTTTGACACGTCCGACGATGCCGCTTTCCAGGCGTACCTTGATCCCGTGCGGGTGGGTATCTGATTTTGTAAGAATATTCTGCACAATTCCTTCGGTCAAAAGGCCAGAGCGCTGATCCTGCTTCTGTACAACTTTAACGATAGCACCTACTTTTATATTTGCGCGGTTATTTCCATTCATTTAAGCATGTCCTTAAAAAAAATAGTTTACTCAAAACTATCGTCTTGACCAAACTGAAACGTTTTGAAAGTGGCTCGGTATGCTATAATTCAATCCGGTTATCTCCTCTCAACGCATTCCTTGAAGCTCTATCCACAAGTGTAAAAAGCCTGTCGATATCATCTTTTTTATTCGATACCTGATGTCCGCGTACTTTAACAAAATTACAATTCAAATTATCAGTCATTCTGTAAAATTTCTGGTACAGTTCATAATTGTTTATGTGCCTATTTTTCTTTGAACGATAATTATTTTTTTCAAATTGCTCACGTCTTTCCGGCAAACCAATGATGTTTTGAGAATCTGTATATACAATAACCTTACTTCCCAATGCTTGAATATCACTTAGCGCCCATAATAAAGTCTGTAATTCAAGTTTAGTTGAAGACGTATGCTCAAAGCGCCTAACCTTCACGCGTGCTTTCAACAAATCCAATGGAAGTCCACATTCAGATGGAAGTCCACATTCAGACACAGCGAGGTATGCCCCATATCCGATATTTGACTTGGGATTCACACTTCCATCCGTAACTATCATCAGTTCATCCGTAAGCATATTATTTTATTTCGTTAAATGGTAGAGCCAATTCCAAAACCTTTCAATTTGATCAAGGTCAAGGCAGGTTAATATTTTAACCGCATGAAATACGTAAAATAAACAGAAAATAGCGCTTACCGGGTAATAGGGGCGTTTTCAAAGTTCGCTCTATGACACTTTGATATATTTACAAGGATTGTAACTATTCTTCTTTTAATAATAATATGTGTTTATCAAGCTATCTTTTTGCCAGGTTGCGGTGCTCCTACCGTGTATACCTCGTCAACTTTTATGGTACCTACCGCTTTTACATTCATCTTTCTTTGCTTTGCATTTTCAGAAAATTTATCAAAAAGCTCACCACTTGTCTGAAAGCCCTCAAATGTCCCCTTAACCTGATATCCAACACCGGGATCGGCACCAAGAGCAAGGGCTGCAACTTTATTGTTTAGTTCAAGATTTTTATTGGTTTTACCGCCAAATATATCAGCAAAGGCTATAGTTTCGTCATTTATTGCTCTCAGGCTGCCCTTTGGCACTACATTAATTTCCGAAACAGTGCCGGCTGTGGCAAGAACTTTAGTGCTTTTAAGGTCATTGAAAACATCCATTACTTCTTTGGGCATTTTAGCCATAGCGTTATCTCCTTATTTTTTTGTTAAACAATAGAGCCAGTTTCAAAGCGTTTCAGTATGGTCAAGGCGAGCGAAAATTTTAACCAATTTTAACCACAGGAATACATTTAATTATTTTGAGGATCAAAATTTGAGCCCAACGCAGAGAGCAGCAAAAATGGGACATTTTGGAATTGGCTCAACAGTCATTTTTTGCCTTAATCAAACTACGACCCGAAAACGGAAAAGTCAAGCAATTGCTGGATTCTGCAAGGAAAAAGAACGCTGGTCCGGAAAGATTATACAATTGCTTAAGTAAATTTTTGTCAGTTGCCCTCGGTCGCATAGTCTATCCGAGTGCAAAGAGATGATTGATCTTGAAGGCAAACTATTTATCGAAGCCGGAGGATATGCGAGGAGCTGAATGACAGAGGGGGCATGAAGTAGGGCGTCGGCCAGGGTAACCGCATTTAGATTTCATAGACATGTGAAAAGCTGGAAAACTCCACTTTTGTCATTCCGGCGAACAGACTGTGTCGTAATATTATTTGCAGTACAAAATTTAAACGTTCTTTGACAAAAAATATTAGAAATCAGTTTCTAAAGATAAATCGGGATAATTTCATATGTC
>JAHIFE010000182.1 GCA_018901125.1 Pseudomonadota bacterium
AATACATGGAGTATTTCGAGGATTAAAATTTTCACCCAACGCAGAGATTGGCCAAAATGGGACGTTTTGAAACTGGCTCCAGTGTTTGATTATTCCATTGATTCATTCTATTCCGAAGAAGCCTCTTTTTGCTACCTGTTGCAGCTTGTTTTTCGTGTTTTTTTCTGCATGGGTTTTTCCAAATATTATTTTTTGCCATATCTTTCTCTATTGCGTTTGCAACCAGGCATAAGAAATCCCGAACAAAAAAGGTTTCCTCTAAGGTATGCCTCCAGAACATCCTCAGGATGGCCTGATATATTTTGTATAATATTGATACCGAAAGCCGCCAGTAATCTCCAGAAAGGTTGCGACACGGCACCACATATTAAAGTATCCACTCCCATCCCGCTGATACGAACACATCTTCGGGACAGTTCCTGTTCATCAAGATATATTTCAAACCTTGACGACTCCGTCCTGCCTTCAACTTCAACTATTAACAGCTTGGATGCCGTATCCAATACAGGCGACACTTTATTGTACCAAACAGGAATGGCTATTTTCATGCGAAATACCCCTGCCTATTCTTCTCATAACCTGAAAAATTGAGCTATCTTAGCACTAGTGCAATTCTTCAGGCAGTTGCCGTTTCTTCCGATTGCAAAGAGCTGATCCTTGCATTGATTATATCCAATTCAGATTTTATGGCGGAACCTTCGCCTGGCATGTATCCTTGACATAAGCTTATGCATTATACACGCCATAATATATGTGGCGTGTAAATATTTGATATATAGTTAATATATAATTGATATTATTATTGAATTGAGTTTGCGGCAAAAAGATTGGATATATTGATAGTTTGCATAAACACAATGATGTATAATTAATAGTATTGCATTAATGCTATTTTATAAAAAATTCATATTGCTTTTGTGCGGCCATCTTTTTTGGGAACTTCAAGATTAAACCGTTTCATTTTTCTCCAGAGTGTGGCTGGATGCATACCAAGCCGAGTTGCTGTTATCTTTCTGTTATATTTATTTCTCATCAGAACATCTAAAATAAATTTCTTCTCAATTTCTTCCAATGATTCACGTTTTTCTGTTTTGTCATCAAACTGAGGCTTTTCTTCAGAAACTGGCTTTTGACAAATATGATCAGGAAGGTGCTCTGTACCGATTAAGTTTTCCTTACAAACAACGGTTGCATATTCAATTATATTTTCAAGTTCACGGATATTTCCGCCAAATTTATGAGACATCAATATTTGAAGCACTTCCGAAGTCACCCCCCTTATCTCTTTGCCGTTGAGATGGCTGTATTTTTTGATAAAATGTTCGATTAAAAGAGGAATATCTCCCTTGCGTTCCCTTAAAGGAGGAAGTTTTAAGTTTACTACGTTTATACGGTAGTACAAATCTTCCCGAAAGCTCCCTGTCTTTACAAGGCTTGCCAGATCCTTGTTGGTAGCCGCTACAATTCTTACATCTGCTTTTTCGGATTTTGTTCCGCCGAGAGGTTCATAGGTTTTATCCTGCAGTACACGGAGCAATCTTACCTGCATTGCAGGTGTTATATCACCGATTTCGTCAAGAAAAAGTGTGCCTCCTTTTGCAAGAGAAAGACGTCCCGGTTTATCTTTTTTTGCATCCGTGAAAGCTCCGGCTTTGTATCCGAAAAGTTCCGATTCCAAAAGAGTATCCGGCAAGGCCCCGCAATTTATAGTTATCATTGGCCCTTTATTTCTGTTGCTTAAAGAATGAATAGCTTTGGCAAAAAGCTCCTTTCCGGTGCCACTTTCCCCTTCCAGCAATACTGTCGCGTTGCTTTCGGACACCTGCTCAAGTACCCCGAAAAGCCTTAATATTTCTTTGTCTTTGCTTATAATATCATGGAACGAATGTCTGCCCGAAAGTTCTTTTCTCAAAGCTTCAAGCAGGCTAAGATCACGAAAAGTTTCAGCGCCACCTATCATTAGCCCTTTATTATCTTTCAAAACAGCTGTAGAGATGCTTATGGGAATGCGCTCACCTTCAGAATTTACAATGAAAATTGTCTGATTGATAATCTGCCGTCCTGTTTCCATTGTTTGGCGCAGAGCGCATGCTTTTTCGCAAATGCTTGTTCTGAATACATCCCAGCAATGACGCCCCAGCGCCTCTTTCTTTTTTATTCCGGTTATTTTCTCGGCAGCATGATTAAAAGAGGTTATCCTCCAGTCCGAATCAACAGTGAAAACTCCGTCTGCAATGCTGTCTAGTATGATCTGTGTCTGAACTTCCATGATAAATCCCTTTTGATTATCACACCTGATATTCTTAAATTTATTAGGCAAGTCAGCCATTCCTATTGCCGCCTATTGTTTGTTAAGTGTTTTTCATTTTCACCAGATTAGTCCGGCACTAAAAAATAACTGATATTTTTTAGTGCCTTCCGGGTTAAATTGTCAAGCTTGGATTTTTTTTGTTCTTTCCAAATTATATAATAATCATACCGGAAAGAGAACTCAGCACACTGGAGATAATCCGGAGAATACACTTTAGAGTTACTTGTAATACGGAATGCTATTCTTACAAATACTATAACGGTAGGAAACTGCTTTTTATGAAAGAGCCAGTTTCAAAACGTTTCAGTTTGGTCAAGCTCAACGCAGAGATCGGCCAAAATGAGGCGTTTTGCAATTGGCTCGAAAGAATCGAATATTGATAAACTTATAAGAATCCCTCAATGCTCGATAAAAATTTTACCGGGATTTAGGATTCCTTTAGGATCGAAAAGTTTTTTTATTTTTTTCATAAGCTCAATTTCAACCGGGCCTATTTCTTTTGCCATATACGATGCCTTTGTAATGCCTATACCGTGCTCTCCTGAAATTGTACCTCCCAGTTCAATGGTATAATCAAACAACTCTTCGATGGCGGCTTCGGCCTTCTTCATATCCTCCTTGTTTTTCTTATCGAGCATTATATTAAAATGTATATTACCGTCACCCGCATGCCCAAAACTTACAATGGTCAAACCGGTTTTATTTCTCATTGAATTTATCTTTATTACCATATCAGGAATTTTGCTTCTTGGAACCACAATGTCTTCATTTATTTTGTCAGGAGCATAAGTAAACAATGCAGGTGATATTGCTTTGCGGGCTTTCCAGATTAAAGCGGCATCCTCTTTTGACTCTGCTATTCTGATATCTTTTGCTCCGAGTGATACACATAGTTCTTTGAGCTGTTTTATCGACGATTCAGTTTCATCCGCTCTTCCATCAACTTCTATAATAAGTAACGCCCCTGCACCATCTGCTATCATTGTGCCAAGATATTTTTCAACACATTTTATGGATTCCTTGTCCATAAATTCGATAGTTCTTGGAACAATACCTTGCCTTATAATTTCAGAAACGGTTTTGGCTGCTTTTTCAAGTTCGATGAAAGATGCGGTCATGGTTTTTACGGACTCAGGAAGAGATAAAAGCTTTACTGTGATTTGTGTAATTATTCCGAGAGTTCCTTCGGACCCTACAAAAAGACGTGTCAAATCGTAACCAACTACACCCTTGGCTGTTTTAACTCCTGTTTTAATTATCTCACCAGTCGGAAGAACTGCCTCAAGGCCAAGCACATAATCACGCGTCACACCATATTTTACAGCTCTTGGGCCACCCGCACATTCTGCAAGATTTCCGCCCAAAGATGAAAATTCCGAGCTGGAAGGATCGGGAGGATAAAAAAGATTAAGCTTTTCAACCTCTCGGTGAAATTGTGCGGTAATAACTCCGGGTTCAACAGATGCTGTAAAATTATCCGTATCAATTTCGATAATACGGTTAAAGCGGCTCATCGCAATAATAACTCCGCCCATAACAGGAACAGATCCGCCCGTCATTCCGGTACCAGAACCACGCGGTATGACAAAAAAATCTTCCTGGCAGGCAAGCTTTAATATGCTTGAGACATCGATAGCATTTCCCGGGAACACAACAGCATCCGGCAAATATCTGCTTGTTGCGGCATCGTAGGAATAACAGACAAGATCTTCCTTTGCCCTGCTGCAATATTTCGGGCCAACTATACTCTGAATCTTTTTATACGTAGAATCTTTTAAGGGCATAAGAAATAAAAATGTTAGAAATTACCTGACTCCAGTTTCTGACAAAAAAGTTCAACCTGCTTCTTCAAAGAACCATTATCTTTGATACCCCTTTCTATAACGCCTATTGAGTGAAGGGCGGTTGCATGGTATTTGTTGAAACTCTTTCCGATTGTCTGCAACGGTGAGTCAGTATAGCGGCGGGAAAGATAAATTGCAATCTGTCTTGGACGCATAACTGCCTGTTTGCGGGAATTTGATATTAAATCGCTTAAAGAAATATTAAAATGCTTGCAAACAAGTTTCTTTATTAAATCTATTGTGATGCTTTTCTTTCTTTGAGCTATGTTCTTGACCACAATTTCAGCAAGCCCGAGATCTATAGGTACCCCCATAAGAGATGATCTTGCCGTTACACCAATAAGTCCGCTTTCAAGCTGGCGCACATCTTCGGTAAGCTCACTTGCAAGATAATTAATAATATCTTCCTTTACCTGATAACCGTTTGAAAGCATTTTCTTTTGAAGAATTCTTACTCTTGTCCTGAAATTGGGAGGCTCAATAGACGAAATGATTCCGTAAGAAAAACGGGATTTTAGTTTATCATTCAGCTTGGGGATATCTCCAGGCAGATAACAGCTGGAAAATATAATTTTTTTATCGGCATCAAGCAGGGTGTCAAGAGTCAGTGCAAGTTCTATCTGCGTACGTTCTTTTCCGCTCAAGACATGAACATCCTCCAAAAGCAGGATATCACATTCCTTCCTGTATTTCCCTTTGAACTTATCAATTGAATCTGTTTTGTATGCCTGAACCATTTCATTGCTGAAATCTTCGGCGGTAAGATAATAAACACGTTCCGACGGGCATTGAGAGATAATGTGGTGGCCCACAGCCTGTGAGAGGTGACTCTTACCCATTCCGGTCTTTGATAACAGGAAAAGACAATTCTGCTGAGAATTTTTGTTTGCGGCAAGAGACAGGGAGGCTGTAAAAGCAAATTCGTTATTTCCTCCCACAACAAAATGATCGAAAGTAAAGTCCTTTCTTAAAAACCTGCCGTAATGAGGCCGGATATTTTCACTTGGAAGAGGTAACTGTATGCTCTTTTGCATTCTGTCCAATCCGATTTTTCGCCTTTTTTCTGCAACCTCTACAGTATATCTGTTATCTTCTCCTGTAACCTTTTTTAATTCCGAAAGGATTAAAGAACCATAGTTATCCTGAGCTCTTTTTTGTGAAAAATAGTTTGGAGCCGAAAGAACCATTACACCATTTTCAACCCTGCTAAACTCAATAGGTTCTAACCACATCCTATATGAGTGCTCGGGAACAGTCATCTTAATCGCAATCTTGATAGAATTCCAGATAGCTTCCATAAAAAATAATTATCCCAATTTTGTTTGAAAAACCGATTAAACCTGCTTACTGAGGTGAACTTATTTTTATAATAACTGGCAGTAACTTGCTAGACGACACGAATATTTAAATTAGATGTGACGTCTTTTTAATGTATTGGTTCAGCTATGTCAAACCTGATAAAAACTGAATTTCGAATGTTTTTTCATAAGTTGTTAACAATTTATATCTATTTGAAATAAATGAATATACATTATAAGAAAAAACAAATTCCTTTAACTTCAAACCTTTTTACCTCTGCCGCTTTTTCTCTTACATTTTAAGCATATCGACATGTATTATGAATAATAAAACACCAACGGTGTATAGCTTGAATCTCGCAAATCCTCCGATTATCTTTTATTATTTGCCATAATCAGCTTCATGGAAAATTTATGATTAATAGCATTGGAATTTGTTGAAAAAGAATTATCGGCTATGTAGTATAAAAAAATTAAAAGGGAGTTGCCATGGAAAATTATAGACCTGTTATTGGAATAACTGCTGGAGACCCGGCAGGAATAGGACCTGAAATTATATTATCTGCTTTAAGCACCCCGGCTCTTTACGAATTATGTCGACCTCTTATTATAGGGGATATGGGAGTAATTGCAACTGCAAAAAAAATTACAGGCAGCGCAATAGAATTAAAGCAGATTTCCAATCATTTACAGGGCAGATATCAGGCGGGAGTAATTGATCTGCTTTGTATTTCTGATCTTGATTTTGATGAAACATCATGGGCAAATCCAACGATACAGACCGGCAAAGCCATGGTAGAATATGTTATAAAAGCAACCGACATGGCTTTTAGCGGAGAAATATCAGCAATGGTAACTTGTCCCATAAATAAAAAAATAATGCAGATGGCAGGATTCGATTATAACGGACACACAGAGCTTATAGCAGAACGCACAGGAACTAAAGATTTTGTCATGATGATGGCTGGAGAGAGGCTTAAAATATCCCTTGTAACAATCCACATGCCGTTAAGAAAGGTTTCTGACGCTATTTCAATAGAAAGTATCTTTAAAACAATAAAGATCACAGGAGAAGCTCTTGTCGAACGCTTCGGGATCAAATCACCAAAAATTGCAGTTGCAGGGCTTAACCCTCATGCAGGTGAAAACGGCATATTCGGTGACGAGGAAAATAATATTATTATACCTGCCGTAGAAAAATCAGCCAAAGAAGGATTTGACATTTCAGGCCCTTTCCCGCCTGATACAGTATTTTATAATGCATTAAATGGAGCTTATGATGCTGTAGTGTGCATGTATCATGACCAGGGACTTATACCTTTTAAAATGGCGCATTTTAAAGACGGGGTCAACACAACTCTTGGGATTCCGATTATAAGAACTTCCGTTGATCATGGGACAGCCTATGATATAGCCGGAAAAGGAAAGGCTGATCCCGGAAGTCTCATCGCAGCAATAAAAATGGCGGCATTTCAGGCAAACTGCTTGCAAAAAGGTATAAAAAGGGATTCTTAAATGGGTTATGATAAAATAATTGTCAGGGGTGCAAGACAGCACAACCTTAAAAACATTGATGTTGAGCTGCCAAGAAACAAGCTGATTGTAATCACAGGACTTTCAGGTTCAGGCAAATCAACTCTTGCCTTCGATACTTTGTATGCGGAAGGGCAACGCAGATATGTTGAATCTCTTTCAACTTACGCCCGCCAATTTCTGGAGCGTATGGATAAACCTGATGTCGATATTATAGAAGGACTTTCTCCTGCCATTGCGATAGAACAGAAAACGGCAAGCCACAATCCAAGATCTACCGTTGGAACTGTTACCGAAATATTTGACTATCTCCGGCTTCTTTATTCCACAACAGGAACACCTCATTGTTATATCTGCCAAAAACCAATAACAGCTCAATCTCTTGATCAAATAACAGACAAGATCATGTCTCTGCCTGAAGGAAGTAAAATCACCATTTTATCTCCACTGGTTTCAGGTCAGAAGGGATCTTATGAAAAGCTTTTAAAACAGCTTAGAAAAAATGGTTTCTCAAGGGTCAGGATAGATGGAAAGATCTATGAAATCGAAGAAACTGAAAAACTGGACAAAAACATAAAACACACAATTGATGTTATTATCGACAGACTGGTAATAAAAAAAACTATCAGAAACAGACTCGCAGATTCTCTTGAGCTTGCTATTTCACAATCTGACGGGCTTGTTACTATCGATGTCCAGGGAGAAGGACCTATCCTTTTTAGTGAAAAATCCGCTTGTATTACATGCGGGATAAGCTATCCGGAATTCACCCCTGCGAGTTTTTCCTTTAATTCTCCCCAGGGAGCATGCAGCAAATGCGACGGATTGGGGACAACCCCCGAATTTGACCCCGATCTTATTATTCCAAATAAGGACCTTTCTTTACGCCAGGGAGCTGTTGCAATCTGGGCGAATAGAAGTTCCATTCAGTTCAATGAATTTTTAGATGGGCTTACGAAACACTATAACGTAAACATATATACACCATATAAAGACCTCCCGGAGGATTTTAAAAATATATTGCTTTACGGTTCAGGGAATGAACAGATAAACTTCTATTTTGAGCAAAATAACCGCCGTTTAAGTTATAATAAAGCTTTTGAAGGTATTATTCCGAAACTTCAAAGACAATATATAGAAAGCGAGTCAAACCAGACAAGGGAAGAAATCCGGGAATATATGATTTTCCACCCATGCCCTGAATGCAAAGGAGCGAGACTAAACAAGGCAAGCAGATCTGTAAGAGTGGCGAATACCACTATATCTGAAATAGCAGCACTTTCAATTTCAAAAGCTTCAGCTTTTTTTAAGAATCTTAAACTTGAAGGGAAAAAAGAAGTAATTGCAAAAAGGGTTATAAAAGAGATACAGGAACGGCTTGCTTTTCTTGAAAATGTTGGGCTTTCTTATCTTACGCTCGACAGATCGGCTTATACCCTTTCGGGTGGAGAAAGCCAGAGAATCAGGCTTGCTACACAGATAGGGTCCAAACTCACCGGAGTATTGTATGTGCTGGATGAACCAAGTATCGGATTGCACCAGAGAGATAACCAAAAATTACTCTCTACTCTGTTGAGAATGCGTGATTTAGGCAATACGGTTCTTGTTGTCGAGCACGATGAAGAGACAATTCTATCAGCCGATTTTGTGATAGACATGGGACCAGGAGCAGGTGTTAATGGCGGTAACGTTGTGTTTTCCGGTACTCCCGAAATGCTGGTAAATGATATAAATTCTTTAACCGGACAATACCTTTCAGGCCGCAAGCAAATTGATGTGCCCCAAAAACGGCGCAACGGAAATAGCGCAAAAATTATTATTAAGGGCGCTTCGGAAAATAATCTTAAAAATATTGATGTAGAATTCCCGCTCGGCAAATTTACATGTGTTACAGGAGTATCGGGCTCAGGAAAATCCACTCTTTTACTTGAAACTCTATATAATATTTTATCCCGTAAAATTTATAACGCAAGGATACAGACAGGTGCATACAACTCAGCACTTGGGCTTGAATATATAGACAAGATAATAAACATAGACCAGTCTCCTATAGGAAGAACCCCCCGGTCAAACCCTGGAACCTATACCGGCCTTTTTACGTATATAAGAGAGCTTTTTTCAAGAACTCCCGATGCCCGTATGCGAGGCTATAAGCCCGGCAGGTTCAGCTTTAATGTTAAAGGAGGAAGGTGTGAATCATGCAGTGGAGACGGCATCATAAAAATTGAGATGCATTTTCTGCCGGATGTCTATGTATCCTGTGATGTCTGCCACGGCAAAAGATATAACCGGGAAACTTTGGAAGTGGAATATAAAGGAAAAAATATCGCAGATGTTCTGGATATGACCGTCAATCAGGGAATTGCTTTTTTTGATAGAATAAATAATATAAAAACAAAACTTACAACATTAGCCGATGTCGGACTCGGATACATAAAGATAGGACAGTCTGCAACAACTCTTTCCGGAGGTGAAGCCCAGAGGGTAAAGCTTTCCCGGGAGCTTAGCAAAAAAGGAACCGGCAGAACAGTTTATATCCTTGACGAGCCAACAACCGGACTTCATGTGGATGATATACAGAAACTTCTCAATGTATTAAACAGGCTTGTTGATTCCGGAAACACTGTTATAGTGATTGAACATAACATGGATGTTATAAAGACCGCCGACCATATCATAGATCTCGGACCGGAAGGAGGAGATGAAGGTGGTTATATTGTAGGAACCGGCACACCTGAAGAATTATCTGAAAACCGCGCATCCTATACAGGGCAATATTTAAAAAAGATTCTGAACAAAACCGCTAAACATATTTAACAAGAAATGAAATAAATTCTGAATCATCTGCTTTTTTTAAACTTTGCAGTAAAAATCATAATAAATGAAGAAGCAACGGCTCCGATGGTATTATTTATCATATCCCAGGAAGTATTATTATATTCTCCCCAGTCACCGTCACCGTAGAATAAAAGCCCCTGCCCTTCTCCCAATAAGCTCTTGCCTGTAAATTCAATAATCTCCATAAAAGATCCTATTCCGGCGGCAATACACACAGAGAGAAAAAATATAATTACATAATTCGGCTTTTTTTCGGAATTAATAAAATACTCGCAGAAAATCATAGCTAAGGCAAAACCTCCGGCAAGGTGCATATAATGGTCAAAAGGAACTCCTAAATATGTATTCTGATAAAGCTTGAGGTGGTGAAGCACTAATGCAAATGCTCCGATCATAAGAGTCGGCAGGCTTAGCTTCATTTTTCTGTACAAAAAAAATATGGCAAGTGTTATCGAAGCGGCAAAAAATCTGTCGAAAATAAACTCTTTGTCCCATTTTACAACAGCATAAACACCCCATACTATGAAAAATGCAAAGACTGAAAGAATCAAAAAGTTTATAGCCTTGTAACTTAAAATGTTTTGTTTTTGTATATTGCGTTTTTCCACTTTGTTTTTATATATTCCATGTAACTAAAATTGATAGTTTCGCAAAATAATCCGGCGGCATTCTATTGAGCCACTTTTAAAATAAAACAGGGCAATGTCCTGAGACAAGGCCCTGTTTTATTTAAACCGTAATTCTTAAAATTAATGTGCGACGCCGCCTAAAAGTCCTGCAATAGCTGCTGCCTGAGGATGCGCATAAATTAAGATCAGGGCAATTACAAGCGCATAAATACAAAGAGACTCGATCATAGCAAGACCGATCAGCATTGTAACTGTAACTTTTCCTGATGACTCGGGGTTTCTTGCAATACCCTCAACAGCGGCTTTAAGGCCAAGGCCCTGTGCTATACCGCAAAATGAGGCTGCAACAGCGATACCGAAACCGGCTGCTGTAACACATGCGATGAAAAATTTTAATGCTTCAGCTTCCATACTTTACTACCTCCTTTTTAGATTTTTACTTAGCTTCTTCCTTTATCCCATAAAAACTAATTTATTTTTCAAAGATTGTTTTTTATTCCGGCAAATTAATGGGCGTGTTCCATTGAACCGGTAAAATACATTATTGAAAGTAAAAAGAAAAC
This sequence comes from Pseudomonadota bacterium, assembly GCA_018901125.1. Taxonomy (GTDB): domain Bacteria; phylum Desulfobacterota; class Desulfobacteria; order Desulfobacterales; family RPRI01; genus RPRI01. The sequence continues at coordinate 11,017 of JAHIFE010000182.1, forward strand.
AAACGCCTGAACAAGAGCGACAAAAATTCCAAGGCCCATAATCGGCAACGGCGCAAAGAAAGCCCCTGCAAGCCCGAAAAGAATTCCAAGAACCAGTTCATGTCCCATCATGTTACCAAAAAGACGGAAAGAGAGAGACAGAATCCTTGCAACATGCCCTATAACTTCAATAGGAAACACTATAGGAATCATCCACCATACAGGCCCGAGAAAGTGCTTAATATATTTCGCACCATGATATTTAATGCCTATAATGTGAGTGAATATTACTACTGTAAGAGCGCATGAAGCTGTTGTGTTTAAGCTTGCAGTAGGGGGGAAAAACCCCGGAACCAGACCAATAAGATTACAGGCAAAAATATAAATAAATATTGTTGCAGCAAGCGGAAAAAGCCAACGACCTTCTTCGCCTGTAACATCAACCATAAATTCCTCAATTCCTGAAATAAGAATTTCAAAAACATTTTGCGCTTTTCCGGGAATCAGTTTTACACCCTTTCCGCCTAAAGCTCCAAGGGCAAGCAACAGAATCATAACCACCCATGAATAAATTACATGCACATTGGATTGAGCAAAATGACCAAGGCCGATAGCCTCAAAAAGTTTAACAAAAAACAGATAGGGATGTGCCACCTTAAATTGCCTCCTTGAAAATAAGTTTCTTAAATTCCAGAATAGTTGCAATCATAATGCTTGCAACCACCACGGACAAACCGATAAATAAACCCACTGGATTAACATAATGTCCGGATATCAATATAAATATTATAAATCCGCTAACCATGAAACGGGCATAGTACTTGGCCAGAACAACGTTGTGAGAAGCAAGGTGCGGAGGTGTAAGTGATTTTTTGAGCGTCTTATACAACAGATGAAAATTTATTGTAACAATAAGTCCACCAGATATTATTCCGATTGCAAACTTAGAAGGAGCAAAAATATATCCTAAAACACTTGCAATACAAAAAAGTATCCAGTTTGTTCTTGTAACAAATTTTAAAAGGTTCTGTTGTATTGTCACGTCACATCTCTTTCCTGTGAAGCCTTCTCACTTTTTTTTATTGCAAGCCAGATATTTCTAAATCCGGCCACAACACCAAGTGCAAGGAAAACAAGCGTAAGCCAAGGGTATAGCTCAAATCGCCTGTCAAGATATACACCAATAATAAGTCCGATAACTATAGAAAGCGATACCTGAAAACCAAGACTGCTGAAATATGCAAGCTCTCTCATATAACGTCTTGTTTCTCTTTTCATTATAAACGGAACGCTCTCTATTTATAAGGTCTTTCCGACCATAAAAAAGCCCGGAATTTTAAGCCCTCTAATGGAGTAGAGCTGTTGCCCTCTAACATATGATTTAAACCAAGTCAATGCAAAAAAAATGGTCTCAAACAAACTTTATATCACATGCGTCAAAAACAGGCCCGTCCTTGCATACATGAAGGTATTTGCTTTCATCGTTTCCTTCCAATGCGCACCCAAGGCATGCCCCTATACCGCATGCCATTAAACTTTCCATAGAAACCTGACATGGCACTCCATATTTAAGCGCTATTCTTGCAACTGATTTTAGCATTCCTAACGGCCCGCAGGCAAAAATGATTTCAGGGCGGCTTTGTGCCAAAGCGGCCTCAACAGAACTTGTAATAAAACAGGGTTCTCCTTCGCTTCCATCATCTGTTGTAACTATAATCTCAAGGCCAAGATTATAGAAATCGTCCCTGCACAAAATACACTCTTTTGTTCTTGCACCAAGAAATACTTTTATATCAAGAGAGTCAACATGTTTTTTCTCAATAATATACGAACTGAGAAAAAACATCGGGGCAACACCTATGCCTCCTGCTACAATAAATATTTTGCTGCAATTTTCAGTTAAAGCGAATCCTTTACCAAGCGGTCCCATAATGTCAACCCATTCACCGGCTCTAATTTCTGAAAGCCTGCCGGTAAATTCTCCAACCACTTCATATAAAATGTCTATACATTGCCCGTTATTGTTTTTACCTGTGACATTGTGCACTGAAAAAGGGCGTCGGAGAAAAGGCATAATACCACTCGTAAGGCGAAGCATAACAAACTGCCCCGGTGTCGCCTTAAATAAATCCGAGTCGCAATTCAACCCGATTTTATAATAAGAGGAACTTAATCTTTTGTTCGATAGAACCTGAACTTTTCCTAAAAACATAAGCCTTCTTTTTTATTGTCTAAAACAAATAATGAGAGAAAAGACCTCATTCCGCACGTTATTTAAGCCCTATAATTGTTGCCATTCTTCCGGTGGTTTTTTCTCCCCTGTATGAATAAAAAAGATCTTTATTACACTTTGTACACATCCTGCAAGAATATATATTTTCCGGCATCACACCCGCATAAGAAAGCTGGTCAGCGCTTATAGCCCAGAAATCGAAATTAAAGGCCGAATCCTTATATTTCCAGAATTGCCCGGGTATCTCTTTTTTATAGTTTAGAAATTCGGCACAGCAGGGACCAAGTGAGGGGCTTATGCCTGCCAATATATCGGAAGGAATGCAATTATAATTTTCTTTCATGGCATATATTGTGGCACCTATTATATTATATATACTTCCGCGCCACCCTGAATGAACATTTGCGACCACATTTTTAACAGGATCATACAAAAGAACCGCCTGGCAGTCTGCAGTTTTTATAACAAGCATTTTATTATAAAGATCAGTTACCAGTGCATCCCCTTCAATACGAGTTTCCGATGATGCTGAAACATTCGCTGATTTTTCCGAAACAACTATAACATTTTTGTCATGAACCTGTTTTGTAAAAACAAGATCGCCATTATCCATACACATGGAAATAATTTTTCGGTTTCGTATTACGTTTTCAGAATCATCTCCAACAGACAGGCTTACATTAAGGCTGCTGAAATTGCCTTTGCTGAAACCACCGTTTCTTGTAAATATCCCATGTCTTAAATTGGCAAAAGGCAAAAGATTTGGAAACCGGTAAAAAGAAACTCCGTTTGCTTTTGTAAGAATCAATTCAGCAATCCTTATATGCGTCCAAAATTCTTTTTATTATCAAAGAAGTAGATATACCTGAAACAATGGAAACTCTGACGACTTTCCCCCCATTTGCCTTTACATGATCAGCTCCGATAATATGTTCTTCCGCCCAGTCGTCTCCTTTCACCAATACATCGGGTGAAACATCTTCTATAAGATTCAAAGGGTCGGGTTCATCAAAAAAAGTGATATAATCTACGCATGAAAGCCCGGAAAGCACTTCGGCTCTTTGCATTTGAGAAACGATAGGCCTTAGTTCACCTTTTATAGACTTTACAGATTTATCGGAGTTAAGACCGAGAATAAGAATATCCCCTTCTTTTTTTGCCGCAACAAGGTATCTTACATGACCGGCATGCAGAATATCGAAACATCCGTTTGTGAAAACTATTTGTTTTCCGGCTTTTTTCAGGCGGGTTATCTCCCGGACAAGTTCTTTTCGCGTTAATATTTTCTCCATAGTATTATAGCCCTAAAAAAACTGGATTCCGGCCTTTACCGGTATGACGAAAAATGATGTTTTCTGGCTTATTCCGAAACCAACGAATTGATAATATCGAACAAAGTACATCGATTTCCGCAATTCGCTATTCATTGTTCGCTTTAATGTCAAATCGCTCTTGCAAGGGTAAGAACATCGACGCTTTTTGCTCCACCGTCAATAAGAACTTTTGCGCATTCATCAACTGTAGCCCCGGTAGTATATACATCATCTACCAAAAGGATTCTCTTTCCTTTTACTTTGAATAGATCCTTAACTGTAAAAGCTCCTTTGATGTTTTTTGTTCTTTCTTCCCGGCCCAGGCCGGTTTGCGGCATAGTCCATTTCGTTCTTTGAAGGACATCTCTGCCTATTTCAATAGAGCCTGGTTTAACCATGAACTTTTCAGCTAATTTATTCAAATTTTTTACAAGAATATAGGCTTGATTAAAACCCCTTGCTCTGAAACGCTTTATGTGGAGGGGAACAGGTACGACAAGATCAAAATCAGTTAAACTCCAGTGCCGGATCAGAACGGAAAAAAGAAGCAACTCAAGAGAGCCGGCAACCTGAAGTTTCCCCTTGTACTTGAATGAATGAATAACTTCCATAACTGCCTTACAATAAAGGAAGATAGCACGAGCTTTCCCGAAATGCTTCGGATGTTCAATGCATTTCTGGCAGAGATGGTCTTCACCCTCACGGCTTTTGAAAACAACTCCGCATAAAGAACAGATTGGAGATTCAACAGGTAAATAATCAACAAGGCAGGAGGCACAAAGGAATGGAGACATTACTCTTTCAAATGTGATGTTTTCCATTTCATATTTTTTATCAGTATAATTTATTGGATGTACAGAATCTTTTTCATAAAAAACATGGAAGAAAGAACCGCACACAATACACTTTGAAGGAAAAACTGCCTTTTTCAATATCTCCGCCAGGCGGATCAAAAGCATTTAAAGCTTACCTATCTTCTCAATTATTGCAGCAGCAAACTGTGAGCATTTCACCTCTTTAGCACCTTCCATCTGGCGTGCAAGGTCATATGTAACAATCCCGTCTTTAATGGTTGCCTGCAAGCCCGACCTTATCAGTTCGGATGCTTCTTCCCATTTTATATAATCAAGCATCATAGCACCGGAAAGAATAAGAGAACTTGGATTAACCATATCTTTACCTGCATACTTTGGTGCCGTGCCGTGAGTTGCCTCAAAAACAGCGCAAAGATCTCCGATATTTGCACCCGGAGCCATGCCAAGACCACCAACTTGTGCGGCAATAGCATCAGAAATATAATCGCCATTTAAGTTCGGAGTGGCAATAACATCATATTCTGCAGGTCGCAATAGAACCTGCTGGAAAAGCATATCTGCAATACGGTCTTTTATTATTACTTTCCCCTCGGGTCTCTTCCCGTTGTAGCTATCAAAAAGCTCCTGCTCGGTTATTGTTTTTTCACCGAATTTTTCCTTTGCAACTTCATAACCCCATTTTACAAAAGCGCCTTCCGTAAATTTCATGATATTACCCTTGTGCATCAGGGTTACACTTGAAAGTCCGTTAGAAACAGCATACGCCACAGCCTTTGCAACAAGACGTTTGCTGTTTTTTTCGCTGATAGCCTTAATTCCGATACCTGCATCTTCCGGAAGAAAAATTCCCATGTTATTTGCCAGAAATTTCCTGATCTCGGCTGCACCTTCACTTCCGTCTTCCCATTCTATTCCTGCATATAAATCCTCTGTATTTTCTCTAAAAATAACCATATCAACTTTTTCAGGATTTTTCATCGGACTTGGAACCGAATCGATATATTTCACGGGACGGATGCATGAATAAAGATCAAGCTTCTGTCTTAAAGAAACATTGACACTTCTTATGCCTTTGCCTACAGGCGTAGTCATGGGACCTTTTATTGCGACAACATGTTCTCTTATAGCCTTTAGGGTTTCTTCCGGAAGCCACTTGCCGGTCTTATTAAACGCTTTTTCTCCGGCCAGTATTTCCAGCCATTTTATTTCTCTTTTGCCGTTGTATGCACTTGCTACAGCTTTATCAAACACCGGTCTTGCCGCATTCCAGATGTCAGGCCCTGTGCCATCGCCTTCTATAAATGGAATCACCGGAAAATCAGGAACATTTAATGAACCATCATCATTTATTGTAATTTTAATCCCGATCATTTATGTACGTTTCTCCTTTATAAAGGGACGAAGAAAAATAGACGACACGCTTTAAACTCTGCCGTCAAATTTGTTATTCATATTCTTCGGCATCGTATTTGTTCTCAAGAATATCTTTTTCTTTTTCATCAATTATTCCAAGCTCTACCAGAAGATCCCCGATACCGTCATTTCTAAGTTCATCGATTTTCATGATTGTTTCGGGTCTCTTATCTTTGAGTTCATAAAATGTATATGAAAAAGTCAGCTGGCTTTTTTTAAAATAATGAACCCTCGTACCATCAAGAATTATGTGGTTATTCAAAAGAAAATAGACGCAATAAGCCAGGATGCCGATGATGATATACTTTCTAATTGTTCTGAGCATTTAGAGTCCTCCGATATCATGGTTGATCTTCCTTGGTGTTGTATTTATCTATTGCCATATCTTTAAATAATGTAAATGCGCCCATAAAAGTCAAGGTAACTTTGCCTATCGGCCCATTTCTTTGTTTCTCAAGCAAAATTTCTGCAGTGTTTCTATTGGGATTATCTTCATTCTTATTATATACTTCGTCCCTGTATATAAAAGCTACCACATCTGCATCCTGCTCAAGAGCGCCTGACTCTCTTAAATCGGCAAGCTGCGGCCTTTTATCCGCCCTATCCTCAAGCTTTCTGTTTAACTGGGATAGGGCAATAACAGGAATGTTCAGCTCTTTTGCAAGAGCTTTTAAAGATCTTGATATATCAGCAATTTCAAGATCTCTGCGTTCGGAAGGAAGTGACCCACGCATAAGCTGAAGATAATCTATGATAACAAGTCCAAGCCCTTTGTTCATTTTAAGCCTGCGGGCTTTTGCCCTTATTTCCATAACTGATATAGCCGGAGAATCATCTATAAATATTGGTTGTTCTGATAATATCCCAGCTGCATCTGTAAGATTTTTCCAGTCTTCAGTACTGAGAAAGCCACTTCTCACACGCATTGAATCGACTTTTGCTTCTGAGCATAGCATTCTTAAAGATAACTGCTCCTTGGACATTTCAAGAGAAAAGATAGCAACAGGGGCATTTGATTTGACGGCAGCATTTCTTGCAATATTTAGGGCAAATGCCGTCTTGCCCATAGCGGGACGCGCAGCAATAATTATAAGATCTGATTTCTGAAAGCCTGAAGTCAGCTTATCAAGATCGGTAAAACCTGTCTCGACACCGGTAACAAGAGCTCTTTTTCCCTGCCTCTCCTCAAGTGCATCAATGTTAACATTGATTATTTCCTTTAAAGGGTAAAAAGCCTGCTTGATTTTCTTTTCAGATATATCAAAGATTGAACTCTGGGAAAAATCAAGTATCTCATCAAGATTCCCACTGTCTTCAAAACACTTTCTTACAATATCATTTGCCTTTTCAATAAGTCTTCTAAGGCATGCTTTTTCATATACTATTTTGGCATAATGAACTGCATTTGTTGCAAGAGGAATATCTAACAGCTTAGCTAAATATGTTGCTCCGCCAATTTGTTCAATCTTGCCCTGTTCTTTTAAAGCATTGGATAATGTAACAAGATCAACCGGTTCACTTTTGCCAAAAAGCTCCAACACAGCTGAATAAATTATCTGGTGGACAGACTTATAGAAATCATCAGGAGAGAGAATCTCAACTATGTCAAGCAATGTGTTGTTGTCGATCAAAATGCTGCTTAACAGAGATTCCTCGGCTTCAATACTCTGGGGAGGAACTCTCAGCAAAGATGTTTCCCTTGTGCCTTGTTGTCTATTCCTTGTCATTTTATTTTATAAAATAATAATTTACACTGAAGAATACATGACTATTCAGGCACAACTTCAACAGTTATTGTCGGTTTAATTCCCTTGTATACACGAATAGATATAGGAAATGTGCCTAAGGTTTTTATGGGTTCGGTAAGTAATACCATGTTTTTCTCCACAACAAGACCTTGGGCTGCCAGCGAATCAACTATCTCCCTCGCAGAAACCGATCCATAAAGACGGTCTTCCTCGCTAACTTTTGCAACTATTTTACAGACCACTCCATCAAGCTTTTTAGCCACTTCTTCTGCGAGCCCTTTTTCTTTTGCTATCATAACTTCAATTTTGGCTTTTTCGCGTTCGAGCATTTGAAGATTATGCGAAGTGTTCAATACAGCCTTTTGCTGGGGTAAAAGATAGTTGCGGGCATATCCTTCTGAAACATTTACAACACTACCTATAATACCAAGAGATTCGATTGTTTCTTTTAATATTACTTTCATTATTTAACCTCCAAATAAAAAGCAGGCTTTTTGTGCTGCCACAAAACAGCATGATTAAGCCGGCGAATTTCAAACATTATATATAAATCCAAAGATAATCGTCTTGCCATATGATAAATCCATCAACTATTTTGAGGGTGTTCTATTTTTCTAACATTAAGCCAGATATCAAAAAAACCAAGACCAGTTATCAAAAAGGCAGCGGCAAGATATTGAAATGCGATTACGCTGTATATTAAAATTCTAAGCCTTTTTGGTAACTGTTTTTTCTCAAAATAAAAAGAGACGATGGCTATACCCTGAAAAAAGTATATCGGTATCATAACAAGCAAAATACTTATCCCGAAACATCCAATGGCTTTGTTACGGATCAAAAACATCAGAAACGATCCTATTACAACCCATACAAGCTGCTCAGGCGCTTTCCACAAATTAAGTGCGCCGAAATCAGGATAAAAAAGTTTTTTTTTGGCAAACAAAGGTTTTGCAATCAACAGAGTTATCCAGCTTATAAACAGAGTTGAGACAATTACCAACGAAGGGATTATCCTTATAATAACATACTGAACAAGTTCTATGTTGTCCGAAAGCATTCGCATGTTTTCTTCAGGCATGCCCATTTGCTTATAAAGCTCCATGGAATGCTTCAAATTTATTGCAACATATTCAGAAGTTATTTCATAAATTCCCGCCCCATGAATATTGCCAAATATGACCAGACTGATTATTCCTGTAGCCAAAATGCCACAACATGCATAACTTACTGTTTTTTCAATTGATAAATTAATATGAAAAAGCTCACTGAGTATAAATCCCAAAAAAAGAAGTTCGGCAAAAAAAACAAGGTCGAATGATACATTGCGTAAAACGATTATAAGTATAAAAATAGTTGCGCCGAATATAATAAGCCCTGATCTTCTGCCTAACTTGGAGCTATAAAATAGCACCGGCAAGGGAACAAGCAGGGCGCACAAAAAACCTAGGATGGGAATATATAAGCATGCCATACATAAAAGACTCGATAGAGAAATTCCTTTCACCGTGTCTTTAAATATTTCACCTTCGGCATATGCCACAATAACAGCCTCCGCTCAAACCGCCCTATAAACAATAAATATATCGCTAAAAATCCAAAGTTCCGACATAAGGCAGAAGAGCTATAGTTCTTGCACGTTTTATAGCATGCGTTAAAGATCTCTGGTGTTTTGCGCATGTACCCGAAATGCGTCTTGGAATAATCTTCCCTCTTTCAGTGGTAAAATATCTGAGTGATTTGTAATCCTTGTAGTCTATTACAAGCGTTGAATCTGCGCAAAAACGACAAACTTTGCGTCTATGAAATACTCTTTTTTTCTTTTTATCCGTATCGAGTTGTCCTCTGGACTGATTATCATAAGCCATTTCTTACTCCTTTTCGCTGCTATCGTTTTCTGTTTTTGCATCTTCCTGTTCAGGTTCATTTTCTTCAGAAAGCGTTTCGGTATTTTCCGGTTTGTTCGCTTGAGCGGATGATGCAGCTTCGGCTTCCACTTCAGCCATCTTTGCTTTAATCTTTTCGATATCTACATTTTTTTCAAGCAGGATGGTCATGAATTTAAGAACACGGTCGTCGATACGGAAAAAGCGTTCCATCTCACTTACAAGCAAACCTGTCCCACAATAGTCAATATGGACATAATAGCCGCGATTTTTCTTCATAATTTCGTAAGCAAGCTTCTGGTTTCCCCATTCGTTAAGCTTAACAAGAAATCCGTCCTTTTGAGAGATAATTTCGTTAATCTTTTCTAAAAGGGGGGTCCTGTTTTCGGGTGGAATGTCTGGATCGATAATAACAGTTGATTCGTACCTTCTCATAAAACCTCCTTCTGGATGTAAAGCCCCGAATTTTCCGGAGCAAGGATTAAATTGCATATTATAATGCAATTAATATATTGCTTTTTTTATCATTTCGAAAATATAAGTGTCAAGTTTTTTAACAAATACTAAACCGTATTCATTTAAAATCCAAGAAAGCCGCCCGGTTGCAATAACAAAAAATCCGCTATATTTGTTTTTAGCATAAAAATAACGCCCATCATTACAAACAAAATCTTAATATCGAGCTTCGCATATCAATTCCTACTATTCAATGTTTGCTTTAATTGGGATTTGATATTTCAAGCTGAGCCACTTTCAAATAAGAGTTATTCAAAGCTTTCAAAATAGTTGCGCAATAATAATATAAGAAATAGAAAAAAAATACTAAAATTAAATAATATATCTTGAAACGGATTATATAGTTTGTTAAATATCAAAATTCATATGGTGGGTGTAGCTCAGTTGGCAGAGCACCGGGTTGTGGCCCCGGTTGTCGAGGGTTCAATCCCCTTCACTCACCCCATTTTTTCGCGCCCGTAGCTCAGCTGGATAGAGCGCCGGACTTCGAATCCGTAGGCCGCAGGTTCGAATCCTGCCGGGCGCGCCAATGTTGCTTCTGCAACTTATAAACGGAGGTATTACAATTGAGAATCCGTTTAGCCGGTCATAAAGGTCTTCGTAGCATAATCCTTTTTCCATGGCTTCTTCCAGGTTTCTGTTAGTTGCCGAGATCATACTGACGTCTGCCTTATTTGTTTTAAATGCCACGGGAGCTATGCAGATATTATTTAAGCTCACAAAGGGTAAGACGCGCTTAAATCCTCATGATTTACACTACGGTGAGATAGATTGCCTTATTTGCCATAAGACACATACTGCTAAATCTCCGAACGAGTTTTGTGCTTCCTGCCACGTATCTATGAATTAGATTATTGGCAACAACGCAAGCCTGTAGGAAAGAATTGCTGTAGTAATATGAGTTTTCTGTGCGGAACTGGGCAATATAGGATATCTTATGATTACATGCCGTTTGCTCAATGCATATTATATATTGTTACCCTTTTTGTCCCGTTGCTCTGAAGATGCCATTTCTTGCTTTTTTCTGATTTTTTCTACCAACCATTTCCATGGTCCATCGGGTTTCAACATAACATCCAAGCCCACTTCATAGAGTTTATTACAAACTTCAGAGTTCATATTTTCATAACTTCGTATTGCTTCCATGCCCATGTTGCTTAAAAGTTCATTCAATTCTTCCATAGCTGTATAGACTGCTAATAAGTAGTTAGCATTTTGTTTTAAGTTAGCGAAGTACCTTACGGAGTTCATTATCTTAAATTGTGCTACATCCAAACTTGATAAATATGAAGAATAATCTAAAAATATGCCCTCACCAAGAGCAATAACATCGCTGATTTTATCGGGCGTCAGATAACTTTCAAATGACGCCTCCTGCTTAAGTTGGTTATAATCATCTATTTTTAAGGGTAACCAGATGCTGTGGCCCGCATAATGACCCCATGAATCAAAAATAATGCGGTTGAGATCAGGAAGAATCATAGAAGCTTTTTGGACAACATCGCTTCGCAATGGTTTGAGTGTACAGTAAATATCCTGATGGCAGGAAAGCACCATGCTCATATGCTTGTTTTTTGAGATAGGTTCACTTTTTAATAGAATTTCATCGCCTGATTTTTCGGGGTATCTGAACAACTCACGATGCAAACTGTGCGCTTCTACCGAAGAGTATGCAAAACGCCTTTCCTGCATGGAATACCAGAGAGGCTGATCCGCGTTAAGAGCCACAAATACCTGCATGGGAATACCTGTGACCTCAGCAAGATCATGAAGATTCTCAATACGGGCACGTCGACGGTCTGCTTCCCAATTTCTTAACTGGCGGGCGCTGACTCCGACCAACCGCGCAATTGTTTCCTGACTCAGTTCACGCCATTGCCGGTAGTCTTTAATAAGAGATCCCAGCGACTTGTATATTTTGGGTTTACTATAGGAAATCTTAGTTCCTTGTAAAGTAGGCATATCTTGTTATATATTCTCCACATCGTAAGAAAACAAGTTGCATTAAACGGCTAAGCTCCTAACTCACCTATAACTCAATAGCCGGTAATACCTATTTTATGATATCCAGATAGCTCTTTATTACAGCTTATAGCCCAGAAGTAATCAGAATTAATATGACCCATACCGCATGAAAGTATTTATTTTACATAGAATAAATTGTCTTGTCAATGATTAATGAAGTATAAAACAGGGTAACCGCATTTAGAATTAATATGCCATTTAATAATTTTGTGAAACACCCAAACCGTCATGCCGGACTTGATCCGGTATCCAGAACCCAATGGAATTACTGGTTTCCGGCCTTCGCCGGAATGACAAAAGTGGAG
>JAHIFE010000183.1 GCA_018901125.1 Pseudomonadota bacterium
CTCCACTTTTGTCATTCCGGCGAAGGCCGGAAACCAGTAATTCCATTGGGTTCTGGATACCGGATCAAGTCCGGCATGACGGTTTGGGTGTTTCACAAAATTATTAAATGGCATATTAATTCTAAATGCGGTTACCCTGTTGCCCCTGACCTTGGGTTGAGGACAATGGGCAGGAGTATGGGTATTACGGTTTGGACACATTTCATAATCTGTGTAATGGGTTTAGGAGGTGTATGAAAGCAGGAACAGGATATTGCAATGAAAAAGATTCCTTTTATTCGGGTGAAAAAATAGCCAGACAGGCCATTGATGAAGGTTGTTTGAGCAGACCCGATTTTGCTTTGGCATTTTGCCACGGACAAATGGACCATAACGAATTTTACAATGGCTTGAGAAAAGTTTTGGGTATGGATGTTCAAATAATCGGAGGTTCGGCAATAGGCATTATAACAAATAATTATTTGTCATATGAAGGATATCCTTCTGGCGCCGTTGTTGTAGAATCAAATGGAATCGGATATCATATTGCATCAGAAAGCGGTTTAGATAAAGATGAAAAAGAGGCCGGGAAAAGATTTGCTGCAAAATTTCCCAAAATAGCACAAGAAAAACTTTTATTCATGCTTTATGATGCTGTAAAAAATCCTGGCAACGGCAATGCTCCTCCAATTCTGAACGCCTCATCACCCTTGATTGAGGGCATTGAAGAAGTGCTTCCATCGCATATACCAATCATTGGAGCAGGTTTAATGGGTGATTATGACATGAATTCAACAAATCAGTTTTGCGGGTTTCATGTTGGAACACAGAACATTGCCGGGATTATGCTAAGCGGGGATTTTGAACCCTATTACCGGATCATGCACGGCTGTACTCCCCTGGACGGTATGTATCACAGGATTACAAAAAAAGAAGGCTCGATTATTTACGAGCTGGACAATAAACCGATAGTTAAAATGATTGATGATATTTACGGCAATCAGAATTGGCGTACTCAGAAACCTGTCAGCTTGTTAACGATAGGGACTAACCACGGGGAAAGATTTAAGGAACCCGAAGAGTCCGATTATGTTAACAGGTTGATTATTGGTGCTTTGCCGGATGGAGAAGGCGTATGCCTTTTTGAACCTGATTTCGAAGAGGGCACAGAAGTACAATTTATGCTAAGAGATAGTGAGGCAATGATAGATTCAGCAAAAAAAAATTCCGGCCAGCTAATGGAACAAATTATTAAAGATGGGAAAAAGCCTCTTTTAGGAATTTACATTGACTGTGCCGGACGGGCAGCCAATTATTTGAATATTTCAACAGAGGAAGCTCATGAAGTGCAAAAAGCATTCAATCAATACAAAACACCCTTATTGGGTTTTTATTCGGGTGTTGAAATTGCTCCTCTACTCCAAAAAAGCAGGGGGCTGGACTGGACAGGGGTTCTACTGGTTTTAGCAGGGAATTAAGAAAATGACTGAGGAAAATATAGCTTTAAAAGAAAAATGCTCTGATCTTGAAAGGCAATTGGAAGAAATCAAGAAGGAGACTCAATACTACAAGAAGTTATCAGAAGAAACCGGCATAAAACGCTTAAGAGAAATACATGAGCTGTCAAAACTCATTGAAGAATATAAAAAATCTAAGGATATATTGCAGGAGAGCGAGGAAAAATATAAGAACCTTATCGAACTGAGCCCCGATCCAATTGTTATTATACAAAATGATCATTTTCAATTGATAAACCCTGCTTACACAAAGCTCTTCGGGTATACGCAACAGGACATTACCAATGGACTGAGCGTATATACGCATATTCGGGAAGAAGACAAAGCAGAGGTAAAAATACTGTTGGAGGATATGTTTTATGGTGAAAAGGCAGCGCCTCTAAAACCTGTTATAAATTTAATTGCCAAAGATGAAACAATAATAACCTGTGAAACATCTAGTTCTGTTATTAACTTTAATGGAAAACCGGCGGCGCTGGTATTCGCCCGTGATATTACGGATAGGGAAAAATCCCGTAAAGAAAAGGCAATACTTGAAACAAAACTTAAGGAGGCACGGAAAATAGAGGCCATTGCCACCCTTGCAGGAGGTATTGCGCATGAGTTCAATAATGCTTTATTTACAGTCTCAGGAAGTGTCGAGCTTTTGCAGATGGTTTTACCTGTTAAGGATAATTATAACAAATATATTGAAATAATAACAAATTCTGTTCGCCGTATGGCAAGTCTGACCGACAAATTGCTGGCCTATGCCCAGGGGGGTAAATATCAGGCAAAACCTATATCTTTATGCAGCTATATAGAAGATACCCTCCCATTTATAAGATCCACGATCGATCGGTCTATAAAAGTAGAAAGGAACTTGCCGAAAGAGCTGCCTGAAATAATGGCTGATATTACTCAAATGCAACTGGTGATATCCGCAATTATGACAAACTCATCAGAAGCCATTGAAGGCAAAGGCTGTATCAGGATTAGTGTAAATCAAGTAAGTATAGACAATAAATATATCAGAGATTTTCCGCATGCTAAACCTGGAGACCATTTATGCCTGACAATAGAAGATGATGGAAAAGGAATGGATGAAGAAATTCTGAGCAGAATATTCGATCCTTTTTTTTCTACAAAGTTTCAGGGTCGAGGGCTCGGAATGGCTGCAGTGTATGGAATTATAAGAAATCATAATGGATGGGTCACGGTTGATTCAAAATCAGGAAAAGGAACTTCGGTTCACATTTATCTGCCGGTCATTGAAAATCAAACAAGAAAAAGTGAAAAGCCTGACGCAAAAGTTTACTCCGGCAAAGGTACCATACTTATCGTTGAAGATGAAGAGATAGTCTTGAATGTATATAAGCAAATGTTGAAAAAATTCGGCTACAAAACAATAGAAAGCAAAACCGGGGGAGAAGCTATAAATATCATGGAGCAATATAAAGAATCCATCAGTTTGGTACTGCTTGATATCGGGCTGCAGGATATGACCGGTGGTAATGTTTTTTCCATGATCAGAAAAATTAATCCTAACCAAAAAGTTGTAGTATGCAGTGGCTATTCAATTGATGGTCCGGTTCAGAAAATTCTGGATGAAGGTGCTAACGGATTTTTACAAAAGCCCTTTTCCCTTGCTGTTCTAAATGAAAAAGTGAAAGCGGTGCTAGCTGACTAAGGTATTATCGGATATAATAGAGCCAGTTTTAAAACGTCCCATTTTGGCCGATCTCTGCGTTGGGTGAAAATTTTTAATCCTCGAAAATACCCCATGTATTCCTGCGGTTAAAATTTTCACCCGCCTTGACCTTGACCAAACTGAAACGTTTGAAAGTGGCTCAATAGTGAACTTTTATAAAGTACCTGACCAAATTTTAATAAATCTCCCGCTGTTTTTTCTACGATCTGTCAGTAAAGCCAACCAGCCGCATTCATGATATTTAGTACATTATGCCGTATGCCATGCTACAACTACTTATATATCGTGAAAATCATTTTTTATATATAGCACCTCCAATTAACTTTCTGATATAATTAATATAATAATATTGGCACGATTTAAGCATATTTAAGTATAGTTGATGTTGTTTATATATTCTCTTTAAATTATCGTATAAATTTATGATTATTTTAGGTTTTTAAAAAACATCCGACTATAAAGGAACAACTCATCCGCCGCCGTTAATGCCTCATCTGTCCTGATTCGGCTTTAGATGGAGATATACCAAGATCTTAAACAGACATAAAGTCTATAGAAGGAGGAAATATGTTTAAGGTAAGCTATTTAACTGTCTTTCTGTTGCTTTTATGGAACTGCCTGGCATTGGCTCAAGATCTTACCCTAATGGAATGTTTTAGAAGGGCTGCAGAAATGAACCCGACTCTTAAGGTGGCTATTCACAATGAGAATTTAGCCAGAGAAGATGTCAATATCGCTAAAAGCGGATATCTGCCTCACCTTGATATGCAGGGAGGATACACTTTTCAGGACGATGCCCAGGCGTTTAAAGCCCTTGGAACCTCTATTGAAATTCAGGATAAAAATTACAGTTCGTTAAATCTGGCGCTGAGCCAAAAAATATATGATTTTGGAAGAACATCTTCCCGCTATAATAAATCAAAAGCAATGGAAAAAGCCGTCGGATTTGCTTACAAAGGAAAGGAGCAGGATATATTTCTTCAGGTGGTGGAAGCATATTATGGGATATGGGAAGCAAAAAAAATATTGAAATCAGCAGATGAAGAAGTATCACAGATTACACAACATCTCCAAATATCTAAAGACTTCTATGAACAGGGCGTATCGACATTAAACGATCTCCTCCAGGCTGAAGTTAAGCTTGCGGCAAGCAGGCAACAAAAACTCGCTGCAGCAAACAGGTTGGAAAACAGCTGGCTTCTTCTAAATTTTCTTATAAACCAGGAACCCGGATACAGAGCTGAACTGGAAGATAAATTGGAACCAATAGAAGATTTACCCACTGGAGGTTTAGAAAAAGCTGTTGAAACAAGACCGGAAATAAAAGCGATGGAAAAAATTATCGATGCTAGTAAATATGAAGTACAAGACAGTAGAAGTAATTACGCACCGGAAATCTTTGTACAGCTTGCTTTTGACTATATGGAAAACAGCAGAGCCAAAGAACAGACTATTGCATCAGCCGCAATCGGTTTAAAGATGAATATTTTTGACGGCCTGGCGACAACTTCGAGCTATCGCAGGGCGGTTGAATTTAAAGTGCAAAATCAGGATAAACTCCGTCTGTTGAAAGAACAAATCAAGTTAGAATATCGGACAGCGGCAAACGATGCTATGATAGCCAAAGAACGTATTCTGGCCACGGAAAAAGCCATTGAGCAGGGAGAAGAAAATCTGCGTATTACCAGAGACCGGTATCAGGACCTTGTGGGGACAGCCACTGATGTTATTGATGCTCAAACTCTTTTAACGCAGGTCAGAACGGACAATTACCGCGCCAGATTCGATTATCAAGTGGCTATAGCAAGAGTTAAAAGGGCAATGGGAGAGCTTTAATACTAAAACGCGAAACGAGGAGGCCGGTAATGGAAGAAGATAAAGCTAAAACATCGGGGCACAAGTTTATCCTGCCTGCAGTTGTTTTCTTCTTTATACTTGGGATTGTTGCTATATACATGTCCGTCATCAGCGAAGGAAAGGTTCCCAAGGGCTTTTTGCGTTTGCACGGCTGGGTGGAAGGTACGGAAGTAAGCCTGAGTTCCAAGGTAAAGGGGCAGGTAATTCAGCTGCATGCCGAAGAAGGGTCGGAAGTACAGCAAGACCAGCTTATTGCTAAAATCGATGCGGAACAGATCAAGGCACAAATTGCCAATGCGGACGCCGAAGTGGCGAAGGCTCAGGAAGCGGTGCGGAGAGCCGGTGATGATGTTATGGTTCTGGAAAGCAGAATCAGCGGGGCGAGAATCGCTTTGGAGCTTGTGAAAAAACAATCTGAGGCAAGCATAGCCCAGTCAGAAGCCGAATTCGGCAAGGCTGAGAAAGATTATCGGCGTTTTTCTTCTTTAGCGGAGAAAAAGTCTATTGCACAAAGCCGGATGGATGAAATAAAAAAAACTTATGAGGTGGCAAGAGCTGGTCTGGACCTTGCAAAATCTTCGCTGACGGATATCAGGCTTAAAGAAAATGATGTGGTCACCCTGAGCCGGGAGATTGCGACGGCAAAAAGAGCCGAGAACATGTCCGGATCGACTTTAAACGGCGTTCTGGCAAAGAAAAATGAAATTGAGGCCATGCTTGAAGATACCTTTGTCTATAGTCCGGTTAAAGGCACGGTGATCGATAAGGCGATTGAACTTGGTGAAAATGTGGTTCCAGGCACGCCTTTGGCGGTCGTAGTTGATCTGGCAAGTCTTTATGTCAAAACCTATGTAGACCAAAGAGATATCGGCAAAATCAAATTAGGTGACGAGGCGCGCATTTACGTTGATTCCTTTCCTGACCGGCATTTTCCCGGAAAGGTTATTCTCATAGCTCCCAAAGCTGAATTTACACCACGGGACGTGCAAATGAATGAAAACCGTTCCACAATGGTATACAAGATAAAGGTAGCGATTGACAATCCTCAGGGGATTCTCAAGCCGGGTATGCCGGCCGATGTGAACTTAAGGTGGGATAAGAACCGTCCATGGAAATAACAGGGTTAAAAGACTATGCAGTGCTGGTTGAGTCTTTAACAAAGAAATTCGGGCGTGTAACGGCGGTTGATGATCTTAATCTGAAAGTAAAGCGAGGGGAGATATTCGGCCTTTTAGGTTCCGATGGTGCCGGCAAAACCACGACTCTGCAGATGCTTTGCGGAATTCTGGCACCAAGCTCCGGCCTGATGTTCGTGGGTGATTATAATGTGGAAGTGGAGCCGGAGGGGGTTCGTTCCGTTATTGGCTATATGTCCCAGGATTTTACCCTCTATCTTGATATGACGGTGGAGGAAAATATCGATTTTATGGCGGACCTGCGCGATATACCCGAAGCTGACCGCCAGCGCCAGAAGGAACGGCTGCTTCTCTTTTCCCGTATGGAGCCTTTTAGGCATCGCCGGGCGGCCGAATTGTCAGGAGGAATGAAAAAGAAGCTGGCGTTAAGCTGCGCCCTGATCCACCTTCCTTCGGTGTTGATCCTTGATGAACCGACCACGGCTGTTGACCCTCTGTCCCGTACCGAACTCTGGAAGATACTTTATGAATTCATCGATCAGGGCATTACTATAATTATTTCTACACCTTACATGGATGAAGCTGAGCGTTGCCATAGGGTTGCCCTGATGCAGGAAGGTAAGGTGATTGCCTGTGATACTCCTGCAAATCTGAAGAAGCAGATTAAACGGAAGGTCTGTACCATTAAGACGGACATGATAAACCGGGCTTGCCGTGTATTAAGAGACGAATTGTCAACACCGGGCCAGATATATGGTGATCGCATCCGTTTGTTTCTTGATACGCCGGAAAAGGACTTGGCGATTATCGAGGCTGGCCTTATTGCGCGCGGGATCATGGTCGAGGATTATTCCGAAACAACACCCACCATGGACGATGTTTTTGTCTCATTGCTGCAGGAGCAAGATAAGCAAAGGACTAAAAAAGACTGGGTGCCATTTGCTTGCCCCGGGGAGAGTGGTGGCAGTTCCATTGCGGTTTTCTCTCTTATAAAAAAATTTGGTAATTTTACCGCAGTAAATGATGTAAGTTTCGAAGTGACAAGGGGCACGGTTTTTGGTCTTCTGGGTCCTAACGGTGCCGGAAAAACAACCGTGATCAAGATTCTATGCGGATTGACACCTCCTACTTCCGGCAGGGCAGAAGTCGGGGGTTTTGATATTGCTACTAACCCGCGCCAGGTGAAAAAGAGCATAGGCTACATGTCACAGCTCTTTTCTCTCTATCCTGATCTTACGGTAGGCCAGAATCTGGATTTTTATGGAAGCGTTTATGGATTGGGCGGAAAGGAAAAAAGAAAAAAGAAAGATTGGGTTGTTGATTTTGCAGGCCTGCTGGGAAAGGAGAAATACCTGACAAGCGAGTTGGCAGGTGGCTGGAAACAGAAACTGGCCCTGGGCTGTGCAATTATGCACCAACCGGCAGTGCTTTTTTTGGATGAACCGACTTCAGGGGTGGATCCGATAGCCCGCCTGGAATTCTGGGATATAATTTATAGACTTTCGGAAGAAGGAATAACTACAATCGTGACTACCCATTTCATGGATGAGGCAGAACGTTGTAATATTATTGGCTTGATGAACGGAGGGAATCTCGTGGCGCTGGGTACTCCACATCAATTAAAGCAAGACCTGGCCGTCGATTTTTATGAAATAGAGGCCCCGCCCCCGGTTCTGGAATCAAGCCGCCGGCTGGCTGAGCTTGCCTTCGTACGCCAGACCACCTTATTTGGAGACAAGATTCATATTCTGACGGACAAGCAAGATAATGAGCTTAGTATAGAACATCTGCTGGCGGCAGGGATAATGGTAGAAAAGATAAACAGGATACAACCTTCCATGGAGGATGTTTTTATCTATCATGTGCTGGATGACAGGGAGCAATAACAATGGCGTACATGAAAAGAATAACGACAGTAATGAAGGCGGAATTTCGCCATATTATACGTGACCCCATAAGCCTTATCCTTGCCCTTTTTATGCCCATGTTTTTGCTCTTTTTGTCCGGTTATTCCATCTGCTTTGAATTAAAAAATATGCCCGTCGCGGTTTTCGACATGGATCATAGCCGGGAGAGTCGAAATTATATTAAAGTGATCGATAACACCCCATTTTTTCATATCAAACATTACCTGACCAGTTATGAGCAGGCAAAAAATTCATTGTCCAGGGGCGAAACCAAATGCGCCGTCATCATCCCTGCCGATTTTTCGCGCAGGATCAAAAAGGATATTCCTGCCAACATCCAGATATTGGTCGATGGCTCGGAATTTACCAGCGCCCAGTACATCATTAATTACTTAAGCGCTATCAACGCTTTACATTCAGAGGAAATTGTAGCCTCTTTTCTTAAAAAGCGGGGAATTGCCACAGACCTTGAGCCCATCGTTCTTACCACACGGTTTTGGTATAACCAATCGCTTCGTGGGCTTACTTTCATCATTACCGGTGCTTTCAGCCTGTCCATCATGGGTATAGTCCCCATGTTATCCGCTCTGGCTATTGTCAGGGAAAAAGAATCGGGTTCTATCCAGCAGATATTCGTTTCACCCATCCACTCTTATGAATACATCATAGGCAAGATGGCTCCTTATGTAATCCTTCTGACCTTAGATTTCTATTTTTTGGTTGTCTTTGGACTATGGTGGTTTGAGCTTCCCTTGAGGGGAAGCACTTTTATCCTTGCATTGGCGACTTTTCTTATGACCTTTGCTACGGTAGCAATCGGTTTCTTTATTTCCACAATGACAAGGAGCCAGCTTACAGCACTTTTAATAGGCATTATTTTTACCCTGATGCCGGCTTTTATTTTTGCCGACGCCATCGCGCCTGTCGAAAACAGTCCTACCGGATGGCAGTTTTATTCCTGCCTTTTTCCTGCAAGGTTTTACACCGGCATATGCCGGGCGCAGATTCTGAAAGGTTCCGGCATTCTAAGCTACTGGGAAGATGCCCTGGCGCTTGTGATCTATTGCATTGTCATCTTCGGGCTTAGCGCCTGGCGGGTAAAAAACAAGCAGATTTAAAGGAGAGATTAATCTTGGACAGGATTTGGGGATTGATTAAAAAGGAATATATACATTTCTATCGGGATCCGGTGGCGATGAGTTTGATTCTTTATTTTTATACAGCCTGTATAATCCTCTGCGGATACTGCTTCTTCTTTGATGCCAAGCACATGCCTACCGTTGTCTATGATATGAATCGTACTGCTGCCAGCCGTGAAGTCATTGAAAAATTCCTATCCACCGAATATTTTGATCTGGATAGCTATGCCGCTTCCATGGAAGACGTCAAAAGCAGACTCGATAGCGGTAAGGCAAATGTGGCGTTGGTTATTCCTCCCGAGTTTACCCGCGATTTAGCGAAAGGAAGACCTGCTTACCTGCAATTCATCGGCGATGGCAGCGACGCCAACCAGGCCGGGCAGGGGGGCGGTTTTGCCAAACGAATCATCGGCGAATTAAACCGGGATATCATAATTAGCCGCTTAAATAATAGGGGGATAACTGTTTCCCATGTACCCGGGATTGATGTTAAGATAAGGGCTCTTTTTAATCAGGATCTAAAGAGCCTCTACTACGTAGTAATCTTTCATGTTGCCATAGCAGGTCTGGTCTCAGGAATAGTTCTTTGCTCCACAGCTGTTGTAAGGGAGAAAGAACGGGGCACTATCGATCAGATTTTAGTTACTCCCACCCGTTCCTGGGAATTATTGATAGCAAAAACAGTGGCTCCTCTCACAATAGGCTTGGTTTCCTCTGTTTTTTCTTTTCTTGTTGTCTTTTGGTTTAATGTTCCCATGAGAGGAAATCCTCTGACTTTCTTTATTTTTATGGCCTTTTTTCTGATCAGCTCCTCTGGCATCGGCATAATGATAGGCAGTATCTGTAATAATATGCTGCAAGCTATACTTTTATCGCTTGCATCGACCTTTCCAAGCCTGTTTTTAAGTGGTGTCATAACACCTTTGGAAAATCTGTCGCCATTTCTGCAGAAGGTAAGCATTAGTCTGCCATTCACGCACTTTATGATAGCCGCAAACAGCATCTTTCAGAAGGGCAATGGTTTCGATGTTCTTTGGCCTCAGGCTTTAATACTAATTGGGATGGGAGCAGGATATTTGTCTATCGGATGTTTTTTGACCTGGCGGCAATGGAGGCAATAGACATTGATTATACAATTGCTGACGAAAAAATATCTGCTGAGAATATTGTTTTTAATTATTATTTTCATAGCGCTGTACTTGTACAATGATCGTATTTTAACAAATTATCACAGTTCTAAAAATACTCAAATGCGTATGGCCCTGATAGAAACTTTAGGCGGGCCGGCTATCCCGATAATTGCTCAATGCTGCACTTCAAGAAATCTTTCGGAAGGTATATATGCCCGCCGCAGTGATTTACCCGGAGGATTCTGTTTTCATTCCGATTGTGATGTTGTCGTCACGCCGGGGATAAGTCATGAAAAGATCTTTACCCTGAAAGTGATAAAGAAATGAATAAAACGGCCGGACACATAAACCTTTTGTTGATGGCATATCAAAATATTGTCCGCTACAGGGGAAAATCTCTTGCCATATTAATTCCACTCATCCTTGTTATGGCCACAGTTTCCTTTATGATGTTTACAAGAGGCGGCTTTATAAAAGATGCGCAAACAGCCAAAATATTTCTCCCCGATGTAACCGTTCAGGCAATAGAAGCCGGGCGGGTGGGAAAAATATCTTTAGAACTAAAAAAAAAGATAGAAGAAATACCCCATGTGAAGAAGGTAATTGCCAGGGTATGGGGATACCTTCCCTTAAAGTTCGGATCAGTTGATACAGCCTTTACCATGATGGGTCTGGATCTTAAAAACATTTCTTACAGCTCTAAATTGCCATGGACAATTGAAAAAGGAGCTTTTCTTGCCGCAGGAGACCGCCATAAGGCTGTATTGGGTCAAGGGGTAGCATTAAAATTCAGCGCCGATGTTGGCGATTGGCTTCAGATAAAAGATACTTTGGGAAATAAGGGTGAATTTGAGATAGTTGGAATTTTTAACAACACAGTGCAAATTTACAGTACCGATCTTATCCTTGTTTCTATGGAAGATGCCGCGGAATTTTTTAACTACAAAAAAAATGAGGCATCCGATCTCCTGGTATATGCAGATAATCATCAAAATGCCGATTTGGTAGCAAGAGAAATTGCCGGCAGCTTCAGGAATATAAGAGTACTGACAGGTAAGGCGCTGACCGATCTGGTAAAGGAAGCTTTTGGCCGCAGAGGAGGAACTTTCCAGGCAATGTGGCTTATACTTCTGGTAACCGTCCTTCTTTTGGTCTGGGCGCAATCAGCCCATATAAGTGTAGATATGGGAAAAGAAATTGGGATTTTAAAGGCTGTTGGATGGCAAACAGGAGAAATCATTGAAATGAAAATGATGGAATCTCTGATTCTGGGTGTAGGAGGAACATCAGCCGGGATTCTTGCCGGGTTTGTCTATGCTCTGATGAATACTCCCGGGATATCAGGCTACTGCCTGGGTTGCGCCAGTATTTATCCAAAATTTCCCGTTCCTGTGCATTGTGATTTTATGTCCATAGTACTTCTTTTTATTTTGGGAGTACTACCCATAACGGCAATAAGCGCCATTCCTGCATGGCTTGCCGGTATAGTTGATCCGGATGATACGATAAGGAAATAGATTTTAGCGGCCAGGGATCGGGGAAAAATATAGAGACGCAATATTTTGCGTCTCTACGGGATTTGTAGGGGCGGGTTCAGAACACCCGCCCCTACATAAAATAGGGAACAAACGGAAAATACACTCATGATCAGGCTGGATAATGTAACAAAGAGCTACCGGTCAGGAAAGGTGAAAATCAGAGCTCTTGACAATGTTTCTCTTGAAATCAAACAGGGAGAATTTGTGCTGCTGAACGGCCCTTCAGGCTCAGGTAAAACAACTTTTTTGAACATCGCCGGCTGTTTAACAAGAGTCACAAGCGGGCGGCTCTTTCTGGAAGACCAGGAAATATCCCATTTGCCGGATCATTTTTTATCAGCAATAAGAAGAGAAAAATTCGGTTTTATTTTTCAGCAATTCAATATGATTCCGGGATACACAACCTGGGAAAATGTTTCTATTCCTCTTTTACCGATGGGAGTTTCTGATAAAATAAGAAAAAAAAGGGCTATGAACTTACTGGAAGAATTAAATCTCGAAACAAGGGCAGATTTTTTTGCCAATGAATTAAGCGGAGGTGAACAGCAACGGGCAGCTGTTGCCCGGGCGCTGATTAATGATCCTGAGGTTATTATGGCTGATGAGCCGCTTTCCAATATTGATATTAAAAATGCCGGAATGGTAATTGCTATTTTGGAAAAGCTAAAAAATAAAGGTAAAACAATCATTATATCTTTTCACGACTCGCAACCGCAGATTGTAAAACTGATTGACCGGATGGTTTTTTTTGATTCGGGCAAAATATCTTCGCAAACGCAGTTACAGTAATGACTTATGATTATAAACAACTATATAGTTACCTATCTTGTATGCTCAATTGTTTCACTCTTTATAGGAACCATCGCTGCATATAACGGGTTCTATGTATGGATAAAGTGGGATATCAACAGTTATGCGGATGAACAGTATCTTCTGGAAAAAAAAGTTTATCTTCTTATTACCATTTTATCCGTCGGATTTTTCTTAAAGCTTTTGATGGCCCCTTTATGGTTTTTTACCATGCATAGTATGATCATTTCAATTCCGGGAGCCATGTGTCTTGTTGGAGTACATAATTTAAATATACCTTTATCTTACATAGCAAGCTCTCTTAAACTGATTTTGCCGGCGTTATACGGGTATTGGCTGATTTTGAATTTTTTAGACCGCAAGTCGGAAATTCAGCCTTTTATGAAGCAGAAACTGCTTTTTATCGCCCCTCTGGGAATCCTGATCCTTCTGGAAACGATACTTGATATATCCTTTTTCTTTTCCAATCCCCCGCGTCAGGTGTCTTGCTGCACTTCCCTTTTTGACATGCCGCGGGAAAATGTCCATTTAGCAGTTTCTCAATCTACCTGGATTTGGCTTATAATGTTTTATGTCCTTATATTATTTGTTTTGGGAGAAATCCTGTATTATTTTATTAATCAGAAAAAAAGTACTTCTTCCGGTTTGAGATGGTGGTTTGGCAATAAAACGATAATGATTTTTGAAACCCTGCTAATCATATTTGCTTTTGTTGTATTTATACTTGCGCTGCATACGAAAATAAGCCCTTTGTTTCTCAAGCTTCCTTTTCATCATTGTGTGTTTTGTCTCGGACAGGAAGTATGGGATGCGCTTCTTTTTTTTGTTATGATTTTTATTGGGCTCACTCTTTTTATTATCTATTTCTGGGTTGTTTGTTTGGAAAACTACAGAATAGTCAATCCAACCTTAAGTAATAATATGCTAAAACTGCTTAAATGGTCAGGATTTATGCTGACAGGAGGATTGGCGGCACTATCAATACATTTGGCTATTGTTGTTTAATTAACTGATAACCAAATGGTTTTTAATAGGAGGAATTATGAGAAAATATATGATTTGTTTTATGGTCTGCATGGTTGTTTGCCTTGTAATATCAGGGATAGTGTTTGCACAAGATGATATTAAAAAACATCAATCATGCAAATACTGCGGTATGGACAGAGATAAATTTGCCCACAGCAGGATCTTTATTGAATATGATTATGGGACAACGGAAGGGACATGCAGCCTCCGCTGTGCTGCTATTGACTTTGCTGTAAATATAGATAAAGAGCCCAAAACGATATGGGTCGGAGATTATAATACAAAAAATCTTATAGATGCTGAAAAGGCTTTCTGGGTAATTGGTGGAAGCAGGTCGGGCGTTATGACTAAAAGAGCAAAATGGGCATTTTTAAACGAGGAAGATGCAAAAGAATTTGTTAAAGAGTACGGCGGCAAATCTGCCACATTTGATGAAGCAATAAAAGCTTCGTATGAGGATATGTACCAAGATACAAAAATGGTACGTAAAATGAGAAAATTAAAAGGTATGATAAAACATAACCCATAATTTTTTTATAATTTAATAAAAGGTGTAATATGAAAACAAAACCTATTGCAGCTTTGGTTATTGTAATCTTTCTTTTTCCGGTTATTTTTGCACAAGCTTCCGAACGTTGTATCATGTGCGGTATGGATGCTTTAAAAAGTGAGACGAAATTTATAATCGAGATAACCGAAGGCAACAAAGAGATTCCTGTCGGTAAATATTCCTTATGCTGTTTACACTGCCTGGTTATTTTAAAAGCACGGATGCACGGGGGTAAAATTGGTTCTATCCTTGTCCGTGATTATGATACTGTTACGGGAAAATATGACAGCGGAAAAATGATTGATGCAAAAAATGCTTTTTACCTTGTAGAAAGTCAGGCACGCCCAAAGGGATCAATGGTTCCGTTTATGTTGATTTTTTCAGATTTGCGTACCGTAGAAAAATATAAAAAGCTTTATGGTGGTAAAATATTGAATTGGGTAGATATCTGTAAATATACAAATTCCAGTCAGTAATATGATTTTTCTTGACTTTACCGGACAAATAACCGACAACAAAAAAATTCCATGCAGCCTGCTGCGGAATTAGATGTTTTTTTGAATATTTTGAATACATTGTTTACATATTAAAATATGCCTTATTAATAAGGTAGTAGTTTAGTTAGAAAAAAAACAACCTGAAAGGAGAGGAAAAATTATGTCAAAGTATGATGTAATCATAGCAGGTGCAGGTCATAATGGATTGATGGCCGGATGTTATCTTGCAAAAGCTGGTCTTAATGTATGTGTTGTAGAGCATCAGGATCAAATC
>JAHIFE010000184.1 GCA_018901125.1 Pseudomonadota bacterium
ATAAATATTACCTATAAGTCAAGCTATTTACATAAATTATATTGTGTCCACATATATTATTTTTTATTATGTTATATTTCAATTTATATTAATTAGTTATACCATATATGCATAATATATCAGGGGGAAGATCCGTTATAGAGCGGTATTCAAGAAAATTAGGGAAACAGATCACATCGATCCGGAAGGAAGCAATGAAGGTTCTGCAGGATTACTCGTGGCCCGGAAACTTACGGGAACTTGAAAGCATCATAGAACGGTCAATAGTCTTATGCTCCGGACCGGTTTTTCAGCTGGCGGATAAGTTGCAGATCTTATCCTCATCGCTCTCGTCTGACGTGAGGACATTGGAAGAGACAGATCGAAAACAAATCCTTAAAATCCTTTCCGAAACCGGATGGCGCATTAATGGAAAAAATGGGGCCGCAGAGATCCTGGGACTCCACCAGAGCACATTAAGAGCGAAGATGCATAAGCTCGGAATAGTCCGGCCTGGGTTAATAGAACCGGATTAATAAATTGCCTGCCTCTTATCTTCACATCCATCAACATATTGATGTTCAACCAACTGTTGAGGCTAAATTCAATATTTAATTCTTTTTCGCTGTTTTTTTACTTAATCTAACTATTTTATATCAAAGAATATATCTAATATTGCCATTCTTTTTCACCTATTGGCAGGCTATTTGCATTTACAAATCCCAAATCAGCGAAACAAATTTGTGGAGTTGTGAATATGTTAACTAAAAAAATCGAACACCAAATTTCCCGATCCAACATTGAACCCAATAGGCCGATAGCGTTGCTGGAAGAAAAGTTACAGGCACAGGAGAGAATCACTGTGCTGGTGGCGGAGGACGATCCTCCGCTTCTGACGATGGTGAAAATGATGCTCGAAGAATTGGGGTATCAGGTGCTGGCCGCAAACACTCCAAGTGAGGCTATCAGGCTGGCAGAGGAAAACGCAAGCAAAATACGACTTTTCCTGACCGACGTAATAATGCCGGAAATGAGCGGCTCGGACCTGGCAAAACGTATGAAATCTCTATACCCGGGAATGAAAATTCTGTTTATGTCCGGCTATCCGGCCAGCCTGATCACCCACAAAGGCTTGCTGGACAAGGGGGTAAACTTCATTCAGAAACCATTTTCGATGAAGGATCTGGCTTTCAAAGTGCGGGATGCGGTGAGAAAAAAGTAAATGAAGCAGCGATAAACCTTGATATATTCAGGGCTGAGTTAAAATAGTAAGGTCAATAAGCCGTCTGACTTTCATATTTCTTGAGGAATCAAGAATTACAATAATTATGCCGGAAAATCATCAATGGAGGTTTAAATCAATGGCATCAAATTTCAGGATAACCGCGCACCAGAGTAAAGTTAATTTATATCTTGATCTAATGGGAGAGTTTGATGGGTCTTCAGCAATGGAACTGATTAATATTTTGAAAGAACACAGCAGCAGGATTAAGAATGTCATAATCAACACAAGCGGTCTTAATTTAATACATCCTTTTGGATTGGATGTGCTTCAAAAAGAATGTTTGTCCAATAAATCTTTACATGAACTGAGATTTATCGGTAAACACGGAAACATTATGGAACCTCATGAAGGCGATTCCATCTGGTATTAGTAGTATCAGAAGCCATAAGATTTATTGCTTATTATTTAAAGGGGGCTTGTATGAATAACCGTAACATTTTGTTAAATAATAATCCCATCACGTCCTTGCATAGTGCTAAACAAGGATTTAAACCGCTTTACGGCATCGAAGTCAAAAACGAAATATGCCCTTTATGTGGTTTCAAACATACAATCCTTCCATTAGAAGAAACAATTGCAGTTGGATTCGGTAATGCGTTGCTGACCAAAAACAGTGAGTGTATCTATTCTGAAATTGATGCCAGGTGCTGTAATGATTATTTGACCGTGGCTCAGGCTGAAGAACTGGCGGATGCAGACCCGAACCAGGACTGGAGGATACATCTTATCGCCCCTTTCAGCGAACTGCACTACCAGCGTCAAGGCAAGCGTCATTGGGTCTTATATGAAAAGAGAGAAGGATTTGCATGAGAAACTCTGCTACCCCCGACAGTTTGAAACATCAAAATCAAATATCACATTAACAATCTAATTAGTAATTCCACTCCCCAAAAAAACACTATTTTCAAAAACGTGTGAAAATTCCATTGGCATTTTGAGGAAATGCTGATATATTTATCATCATAAAAAAGCAAACTAAACCGGCTAACCGCGGTAATAAACGGGACGAATTTTTTCCCAATGGCACGCCATCAAGGCATGAGTGCCTCTTTATTCCTGTTGTCATCAGTGTCTTGGCGGGATAGAGGCACAGCTGCGCAAGAAAAATACAAGGCTTAAGATTCTGTTTGAGGGTAAAGGATAGTAATGGGCATAACCAAAGACAAAAAACCGTTAGCATTAGCCGAACTGCGCCGCCAGGCGGAAGAGCGGTTGCGTGCGAAAACTGCGGATTTGATTCCTGCCCAGACCAATGAAACTGCACAGAAACTCTTACATAAACTTGAGGTCCACCAGATCGAACTTGAGATGCAAAATACAGAACTGCGCCGAGTCCAGGAGGAGCTTGAGTTATCGCGGGATAAGTATTCCGAACTATATGACTTTGCACCCGTCGGCTATTTCACCTTTGATACACGCGGACTGATATTGGAGGCAAATCTTACCGGCTGCCAACTGCTGGGAATAGAGAGGCAACTGCTTGTCAATAAACCCTTTATCGGTTTTATTGCCGATGCAGGTGGGAGGGAGATTTTTTCGAAACACCGCGAAGAGGTTTTTCAAAATCAGGGCAACCAGAGTTGTGAAATCAGGCTTAAGAGAAAAGACGGCACGGAGTTCTATGCCCAGCTCCAAAGCATAGAAAATATAAATATCAAGGATAATGCCGGTTATATCCGTACCACTATCATCGATATCACCGAGCGAAAGCGAGCAGAAGAGGCGCTCCAAAAAGCATATGGCGAGCTTGATCTAAAGGTAAAAGAACGGACAGGAGAGTTGAGCAGAGCAAACGAGCAGCTCTTGGAAACAATAGACGAACACAAGAGAATGGAAGAGTCGCTTCGAACAGCACTTTCTGAAATCAAAACAATGAAAGACCAGCTCGAGGCCGAGAATATTTACTTTCTTAACGAACACAAAATGAAATATCGATTTGAGAATATTATCGGGCAAAGTGACGGCCTTAAGTATGTTCTCTATCGAGCGGAACAAGTTGCTCCCACGAACACAACGATCCTCATCCTCGGAGAAACCGGTACCGGAAAAGAGTTGATTGCTGCCGCCATCCATGAAATGAGTCCCCGCAAAAAACGGCCCCTTATTACTGTTAATTGTGCTGCATTGCCGGGCAATTTAA
Source organism: Pseudomonadota bacterium (assembly GCA_018901125.1). Lineage (GTDB taxonomy): Bacteria > Desulfobacterota > Desulfobacteria > Desulfobacterales > RPRI01 > RPRI01. The sequence continues at coordinate 3,405 of JAHIFE010000184.1, forward strand.
TTGAAAGTGAATTGTTCGGCCGGGAGAAGGGAGCATATACCGGGGCAGATACCCGGCAGATCGGCAGGTTTGAGATCGCCAATGGTTCCACCCTTTGTCTGGATGAAATCGGGGAGTTGCCGCTGGAGTTTCAGGCAAAGCTGCTCAGGGTAATTCAGCATAACGAGTTTGAGCGTTTAGGCTCGTCCCGTACAATTAAAGTAGATGTGCGGATCGTGGCAACTACCAATCGAGACCTTGCGGAAGAGGTCCGCAAAGGCCGGTTTCGGCAGGACCTTTACTATAGGCTCAACGTCTTTCCCATCACTGTTCCGCCGCTAAGACAGCGCAAAGACGACATTCCGCTGTTGGCCCAGGCTTTTATAGGGCGATATTCCAGAAAATTGGGCAAAAACATCACTTCGATTCAGAAAGAGACGATGAAAGTTTTGCAGGACTATCCATGGCCCGGAAACATCCGGGAGCTGGAAAGCATCATTGAACGGGCAGCGATTTTGTGCCCCGGGCCGGTTTTCCAGCTGGCAAATAAACTGGAGGTTTCATCCCCCCCATTGTTATCTACCATGAGAACCCTGGAAGAAACGGAGCGAAACCAGATTCTAAAAATTCTTTCTGAAACCCGATGGCGCATCGATGGAAAGGACGGAGCCGCAATAATTCTGGGCCTTCACCCAAGCACCTTAAGAGCAAGAATGCATAAGCTCGGGATAGTGCGGTCGGAGACAAAAGAGTCAGATTAACTGTAGGCCTCCCTTCAATATGCCCCTCAATATATTGAGGTTCAACCAAATATTGAGGCTAAACGAATCATTTCTTGCTTTTATACCCTTATCTCCTGTTAACATAACAGCATGTTATTAAAGGATTAATCTAAATTTATGCTTCACATTCGGCTACTGGCAGACTATTTGCTTCCAAAGTTAAAATAACAAACAAGGAAGGGTAAAATGAGATCATCATACACGTTGACAGGTGTGCTTATCGTAATAGGAATAGCGGTGTTTGCGTATCAGGGCATCACCTGCGCAACCAATAAGAAGATTGTCGATATCGATACTATCCGGATGACTGCCGGGAAATCTAAAACGCTGCCGCCGATCGTGGGAGTAATCGCGCTCGTGGGGGGCATCGTATTGCTGGTTAGAGGAAACAAAAAAAGCTGATTAGACTATTCCCCTCCATTAAAAGTATCTCTCAATATGCTGAGGTTCACCCCAAATATTGAGAGCAAAAGAACCATTCCATGCTTATGCACTATTTTCTTCTGGTAATCTAACTGTTTATTATTAAAAGATGAATCCAAATATATGATTCTTTTAAAGCTCTTGGCAGACTATTTGCAATTACATTTTTAGTATCCTGGTTATCTCACCCAAAGCGAGTTTTTTCCATTTATTAACATATCGACAGGAGTAGCTTTCTCTTTTCTGGTGTTGGAGTGTATCTGCCGGTAAGTATATGAACAATCGGATAATATCAGCTTGAATAAAAGAAGTAACTTCAGCCAAAAGGAGGATGAACATGAATGAAGATATTCTCAAAGGGAAATGGCAGGAGATCAAGGGAAGTGTTAAAGAAAAGTGGTGCAGATTCACTGATAACGATCTTGGCGAAATCGATGGAAAAGGCGAGAAACTTTTGGGGCTTTTACAGAAGAAATATGGACAGATCAAGGGCAAAACCAGGCTGGAATATAAAGATAGTGTGGAATTGGTAGAAATTGTCAGCGGTATACGCGGAATAATGGCTAAAATGTCTAAAAAGAAAGATATTATGGCAATCATATTTATTGCTCGATACGGGCGCCCATTGTTAGCTAAAAAGCAAGAGGGCCAAATACCCTTAGAAGAGGAAAGCCTCGGGAATCATTCTGAGCGTCATCCTAATCACCGTGCTCATCGGCGCCCTGCCAACATGGCAACACAGTAAATCATTGGGTCATTATGCTGTTGAATAAATTAGTTATGGCTCCGGTTGTCGTTGGGGTGATCCTGTGGATGCTTAATAGCTGCATACCTGTTGAAATTGAAAGGAACTGATAATGTATAATAAAAATGAACTTTGTGAAAAAATAAAATCAATTTATCCGGATATCGGTGCCTGCGGAATAGATGTTAAAGTTGACTATGATAAAATAAAAAAAGCCTGGATAGTGGATCTTAAAAAGGGGAGTCATGAGCTGAAAACTCATTTGGAACCCGGAGACGCTGATGTTTGTATGGCTGGTAAACAATGTATCGGCCTGGGAATTCAGATCGCACAGCTTCGTTCTAACGTAGATCTGAAATAAGTTAATAAGTTATTAAGTGCTTTCCATAAAATCACTGGAATTGCTGAAATCACCGGAGGATAAAATGGATATTTCATGTGAAATAAAACTTGATTGCTTTACCGGACATCTTAAAAAAAGTCCTTGCAGAGATTGCAAATTAAAAAAGAATTTGCCGGCTTGTTCCGATGATTGCAAGATATTGAATCAATTGCAAAGCGATCTGGTTAAGATAATATCATGCACAAATAATTATTCAGAACTTGAAGCATTTTCGGTTTCATATTCCAGATCCTGATCCATTATATTAAATCAAAGACATATTCTTGTCGATCTGTGCATCAGGATTTGAATCGCTTTACGGAATTTAAGCCAAAAACGAGTTATGTCCTTTCTATTGAAAGAAGAAGCAAAATGAAAACGAATAAACTGACAGGCATCATACTCATTGTTGTTGGGGTCGTGGCCTTTGCGTATCAGGGCATCACCTACACGACCAGAGAGAAAATTGTCGATCTCGGTCCTCTCCAGGTGACTGCCGAGAAGACAAAAACATTTCCGCTTCCGCCGCTTGTAGGAGCTGTTGCGCTTGTGAGCGGGATCGTATTGCTGGTTATGGGAAACAAAAAGGAAGGAGAATGAGGATTTGATCCACACGGCCAGTTTCACATAACAATAAGGTTGAATGCTGAGGATGTGAAACATGGCTCTCCATAATAAAAAGGTCCTGTTCATAACAACGTGTGTCATCACTCTTGCTGTCTTTGCCGGCATCTTCGCTTTACTGCTCAATATTAAAGCATTTAAACCGCAATTAGAGGCGGCCGTGTCTGCTGCTATAGGAGCGGACGCCAGGATCAAAGGCAAAATAAATATCAGTTTTTCTCCAGGTATCGGTCTATCGCTGAAGGATGTCAACGTGCGGAACAGGGGATCGGATTTCGTTACGATTGAGAAGATGAGGATAGGACTGAAGATCTTCCCCCTCACGAGGAAAGCATTTCAAATAAGCAGTATCAGGCTTATCAAGCCAAGCTTCTCCATAGTTAAGCATAAAAATGGAATATTCAATTTCGATAAACCTGGAAACACGCTATCAGGAAAGCCATTTGCTATAGACAACATATCAGTCTCTCAGGGGAACCTTGTCTATAAGGATGAAACATCCGGCGAGAAAATCGAAGCCAATAACTTCGATTTAATCCTAAGAAATCTTTCATACATCAAGAGAGATAGTGCGGAACAGCCTAAAAGAATCTCATTCAACGGGAATATACTATGCAAGACACTCAAAATTTATAACTCAACCCTGACGAACCTCGTGATGAAAGGAGCAGGCGGGAAGGGAATTATAGATATCAATCAGGTCAGTGTGAACATCGCCGGTGGAACCGGAAACGGAAGCATCCGTGTGGATATGACGGGTCCGTCACCTCATTACAGGGTAATCTATGCCCTTAACCGGGTCAGGATCGAAGAACTTTTTCAGCAATACTTGAACAAGAAAAACCCCCGGAAGGCCATCGAAGGACCGATTAACCTTTCCTTTGACCTGACTGCAATGGGGAAAAGCGCAGATGAGGTTAAACGATCGCTAAACGGCAATCTTTCTTTAAACGGGGAAAACCTGATGCTCTATAACATGGATATCGATGCTCTTATCATGAAGTACAAACGAAGTCAGAATATTAACCTTGTGGATGTGGGGGCAATCTTACTCCTGGGGCCTTTCGGGCCATTACTCACCAAGAGCTACCATTTTGCAAGTCTATATGAGGAGTCGCAAGGCGGAAAAGGGATCATCAGAAAACTCGTCTTGGTCTGGAATGTAAAAAACGGCATTGCAGAGGCGCAAGATGTAGCCCTTGCCTCAACAAAGCAGAGGATTGCCATGAAAGGGGGATTGAACTTTATCAACGAGCGATTTGACGACGTAACTATTGCGGTTCTCGACAAACAGGGATGCACTGTTTTCAGCGAGAAAGTGCACGGTCCCTTCCGTAAACCGCAAATCGAGAAGGAAAATATCTTTAAGTCAATTTCCGGGCCCCTATTGAATCCGCTGGAGGATGCGTGGAAATTCATTCAGGGTGAAGAGTGCACGGTATTTTACTCAGGTTCCGTGAGGCACCCATCGAGATATTGAGGTTCCCCCAAATATTGAGGGCAAACGAAACATTTTATGCTTTACCGCTGTTCTCTTCTATTAATCTAATTATCCGTTATTAAAGGATGAATCATAGCATATATGATTCTCTTTCGGCTCTTGGCAGCCTATTTGCTTATGCATATTTATAATTCTGCTCATCTCACCCCAAAGCGAGTTGTTTCCATTCATTAACTGACAGACCGGGGCAGCTCTTTCTTGAATGGTATTGGGGTGCGTGCCCCGCTAAGTTGTATTAACAATCAGATAGGATTTAAATTAACTTGAAGGTTGAAGAAAAAAGGCACCTTCAGTCGAAAGGAGGATGAACATGAATGAAGATATTCTGAAAGGGAAATGGCAGGAGATCAAGGGAAGTGTTAAAGAAAAGTGGTGCAGATTCACTGATAACGATCTTGGCGAAATCGATGGAAAAGGTGAGAAACTTTTGGGGCTTTTACAGAAGAAATATGGATATATCAAGGGCAAAACCAGGCTGGAATATAAAGATAGTGTGGAATTGGTAGAAATTGTCAGCGGTATACGCGGAATAATGGCTAAAATGTCTAAAAAGAAAGATATTATGGCAATCATATTTATTGCTCGATACGGGCGCCCTTTGTTAGCTAAAAAGCAAGAGAGTCAAATAACAGTAAAGGAGGTAAGTCATGGGAACCATTCTGATCATCATACTAGTCCTCGTACTCATCGGAGCCCTGCCAACCTGGCCCCACAGTAAGTCATGGGGACCTTATCCCAGCGGAGGAATCGGATTGATCCTTTTGATCCTGGTCATCCTTTTACTATTGGGGCGGATTTGAGGTAGCTTTGAGGCACATGAATTGGTTCTTACAACCAATGACACAGAAAAATACGGAGATTTCCATAAATTAAACAGGAGAAAAATTATGAAGCCAAGTACAAAAGACAACGCAGAAGGCAAGATGCACCAGGTTAAAGGCAAGATCAAGGAGGTCGCCGGGAAAATAAGCGATAATCCAAAGCTGGAAGCTGAAGGCGCCGGTGAAAAGATGGCCGGTAAAGTTCAGGAAAAAATTGGTCAGGCCAAGAAGGTTTTAGGAAAGTAAAAGAGTCCAAAAAACAACAGTAACACCAAAAACGGAGAACGTACAAATGAAAACAATGTGTAAATTATCAGTAATGATGGTGGCGGCGGTGGCTCTGCTGGCGCTCAGTGTGCCTGTGCACGCGTCAAAAATGGACAGCCGTATCGAATCATCCGCCAGGCAAACTTATGTATTCAAGACCTACCTTCAGGCTGATGATATTAAAATCAAGTCCGTAGATGGGGTTGTGAGCTTAACGGGAACTGTCTCGGAAGAATCCCACAAATCATTAGCCCAGGATACCGTGGCGAGCTTGCCCGGTGTTAAGAGTGTGGAAAATAGTCTGGAAGTAAAAGAGGAAGGCCCTGCTGAGAAATCTGATGCGTGGATCACAACGAAAGTGAAAACTATGCTCCTGTTTAATCGGAACGTGAGCGCTATTACGGAGGTCAGCACTAAAGACGGAATCGTCACCCTGCAAGGCGAAGCAACCAGCCAGGCGCAAAAAGATCTGACGACCGAATACGCCAAGGATGTCGAAGGGGTTAAAGACGTAAAAAATGAGATGAAAGTAGCAAAGACCCCGGAAAAAACAGAAACGGCAGGCCAAAAGATTGATGATGCTTCCATCACCGCTCAGGTGAAGATGACGCTGCTATACCACCGCTCAACCAGCGCCCTTGAAACCTCGGTTACCACGAAGAACGGTGTGGTTACATTGTCCGGCAAGGCGAAGAACGCAGCCGAAAAGGATCTGGCCACCAAGTTTGTCAATGACGTAAACGGTGTAAAGAGTGTAAAGAACCTGATGACCATCGGGTAGTCTGAGTCCAAAACAAAAGAGACTTTATGATCACTACCGGCTGTGATGGTGATGCTATAGCCGGTAGTGGATATGAAATGATTCATGCTGATAGTCGCCTTTCATAAAACTTCCGTTCATATGCTTCTGGGAATAAATAGCCGGGTTTTTCTTTTGCTTTATCAATTCAATGAGCAATAAAGGAGCGTAAACCTGATGAAACATTTTTATCAGATATTTCTGGCAGCTACCATCGCAGCGGCCTTACTGACAACAACGGCGTGGGATAAAATAAATGAGAATGAGAATTTGAATATTGGAATACCTGGTCCAACGATTATTCTATCAGGACCCCCTGATTTCATCATGCCATCTCCTCTTGGGTTTTATGTGGCGGTTGACATCCCCTTTGACCTTTATCAGATAAGCAACATCTGCATCGTAACCCTTCGAGGTGAAAGTCAGGGAGTTCCGGGTATTAGGTGAGCGATGAACCTTCTCAAAGATCCCCATCCCCACAAATGATGTATCAAACTGTTTTCCATACGGAGGAATGCAGGAAGCTTAATAGATAAATTGCTTTTTACGAAATGTCCTATTTAAAATGAAAGTGAGACAAATGCTGAACATAGCCGAAACAAAAAAATCAGATAATTCCCATATTATTCATAACCGGCCACAGAGCATTCATGATCCATTCGCCCATAGGAAAGTCGAAGATATGGATATTGTAAAGCCTAAACGCATACTGATAGTAGATGATGACGATATTTTGCGCTATTTCCTGCTCACCGTGCTCAACGATCTAAAATTTGAAGTGAAATCTGTTAATAATGCATATGATGCATTGAACCTTTTTATTAATGAGGGATCCGAGTTGGTATTAACGGATATTCAGATGCCAGGCATGAACGGTTGGGAACTGGCCTTCAATATTAAAAAAAAATCACCTGAAACTCCTGTGATTTTGATGACCGGCATGGTCAAGGATGCTGTAATAGAGGGGATGAAAAACGGTCATGCGGATTCTGTTTTATTCAAGCCATTCAACCTCGAAGATCTACAGGAAACAGTATATAACTTTATATTATAATCCTTTGATGGATAATCAGAACAGGAGGTATAATATGGCAACAATAATTATTCATTGGAAGGACAAGAATCACCCTCCTATGGAAATTAAAGATGCAGCTTATAAGGGCGTAGAAAGTTCTATTATCAAAATAACATTCGACGTGAAGTAGTACTGGCTTAACTGGAGCGAATGCTGGTTTTTAGAGACTACCGACATACAATGATCTTCTCCCGATTTAGCAGACACACCCCGAAAAGTTTAAGAGCCGTTTCAGCCATGTGAGAGGCGCCTTACCTTTTCTTGACTTGCTTAACGTGTTTCAGGTGTTCGGCTGTTGGCAGACTATTTGTGCTGTCAATGCATTTTTATTGCTTAATAAACCATTTGATAATAAAAGATATATTTTCCGTGAAAAAATATCTTTGCATGGAAATTCATCAATATGGTGCAAGATTCAGGTGATACAATAGCCGGCAGTGGGAAAAAAGATCTTTGTTGCCAAAGGCCAGGACGTGGTTTGTGAATTTATTCGTCCGATGGTTGTAATATTCTGTCCGGTATTCGGCATCGGATTACAAAAAAAACCCATGTCGGCTTTTGGAATTTTTCGCATGGGATTGAAACCCCAAAGCCAATCGACAGGCCGACGAACAGGGTAACCGCATTTAGAATTAATATGCCATTTAATAATTTTGTGAAACACCCAAACCGTCATGCCGGACTTGATCCGGTATCCAGAACCCAATGGAATTACTGGTTTCCGGCCTTCGCCGGAATGACAAAAGTGGAG
>JAHIFE010000185.1 GCA_018901125.1 Pseudomonadota bacterium
ATAATAAATATTACCTATAAGTCAAGCTATTTACATAAATTATATTGTGTCCACATATATTATTTTTTATTATGTTATATTTCAATTTATATTAATTAGTTATACCATATATGCATAATATATCAGGGGGAAGATCCGTTGAAAGCAAAAACAATATCCTGCCACACCCCAAATTGCTAATGGAACTCCGAGGAAAACGGAATAGGGACTCTGGGAAACAGTATCGCAGTTAATTGCCTTTGATATTGCACAGAAGCTTTCATACCCGATATCCGTGTAAATAAGATAATGGTGAACCTAAAGATAAATGGAGTCGGTAAGACCGGCAAGCAATAAAAAAGCTATAGCTGCCGAGTAAACAGGAAACGGAAAAGGTTTTATTTCGCTTCTTTTTGAAATTATTGAGTTTGCAAATTTCATAGTTTTATAAAGGATTTGATAATTACATTTGATCTGTTCGCAATTAACGGCGAATGTGAAATAAAGATACTATACTGACAGCATAATTACAAAACAAAAAGAGGAAGGAGAACCCTGCATCTCCTTCCTCTTAGATGTTGCGTGTAATGAAAGTGCTATTGTTATTGCATGACCTTTGTGAAAACTCCAGCATTGGCCGCACCGTTCCAGCCTTCACCGTTAGCGCTATTGGCTGCAAGGCGTGAATCCTGATAAGTTACAGGACATCTTGTACTTCCATCTGTCACTGCAATGAGTATAATAGGCATGCCGCCAGCATTCACAGCAGCTGTGTTTTCGGAAGGTTCGCCTTGACGACTAAGCGATATGGTGGTGGGAGGATTGCCTGGAAATGTTACTACAGCAGTCCCATCAGTAGGATTTACATAACTGACATTGGTTGGGTTCGAAAAGTAGTCAGCTATTCCTGCTGCGATAGAATTCGCATCGGATTCTGCAGCGCTGCAGAATCCTTTATCTCTATATGCAATAAAGTTCGGAATTGCTATTGCTGCAAGAATGCCGATAATTGCGATAACGATCATAAGTTCGATAAGTGTAAAACCTTTTTGTCCTCTTAAATTTTGATTCATTTTGTTGTCTCCTTTTTTTATGTTTTATTAATTAAATTGTCCGTGTTTATATTTTACAGCGTGTAACACTTTATATTTTTTTTGAATGTCACCCACCCCCTTTATTCATTTTGTCTATTAAATTATCTGAACCGGATTATATTTTTTATAAGTCAAATGTTTTCGTGCTTTGAAAATGTTTAAAGCAAGTGGTGTACCATTATTGTTTTTTTCTAAGAAAATATACTATATTAATTTTGAAGGCTTTGTGAAAAGTACCCGAATCGTCATGCAGGACTTGATAAAACATTAATTAATTTCAAAATGTTATTGATACAGGCTTTCGCCGGTATAACAATTTGTGGGTTTTTTATGGATCATCAATCTTATCAGGTAAAAACCCATAACATGAACAAGCAAGCTTAGTTTAGTTTCGAATATTAAGAATAATTGACAATTATTGTTAGGATTAAAACAAAAATTGTCAGTAAAAATAAAAAGACTGATTACTGATCAAAAATATCTAACAGTTCAGGCAAAAAACGCAGAGATAATTACTGGAAAGTATAGCTTATAAGCTGATAAACAAAAATTCGTATAGCAAACAGCGGACAGTAAACTTCGCTATTCAAATACTTTGACAGCAGGTATAGGGAGGCTTTATTTTAAAGCCAGGCTGTTTTTCAGCGCCATGTCCACTTTTTCCATGATCTCATCAGGAAGAGCGGCGATTTTCGGACCTATCAACCGTCTAATGTCGATGGTGCGGATCTGTGATAGATTAACAATTGAATGTTTTTTCAGACCGGCATCCATGTCAACAGGCACGCAGATCGGATAATTTGCTTTTTTCTCTGAATATTCAGTGATAACGGCGGCTATGGTCGTAGGCGAGTACAGATTGCCGATATCATTTTGAATGATCAATACTGGTCGGGTTTCCCCGGTTTCACTCCCCACCACCGGATCAATGGCCGCATAATAGATTTCTCCTCTTTTAATATTGAAAGTTGTCATGGGGCGGCTTCTGGTAGATTCTCGGCGTCAGAGAATTTAAACTCTTCAGAAATATTGATGTTTTCTTCGGCTAAGTCTTGATAGGCGGCTTTCATCTGCTTCTCAAAATCCTGCCTGTCGAGTTGGATTAACTTTTCCTCGATAGACTCCCGTACGAAGGCAGAAACCTTTTTCCCATGTCGGGAAGAGGCATTGAAGAGCTTCTCCTTGATCTCCGCAGAAAGTTGGATATTTATCCGCACCTTTTCTTGTTGCGTTGTAGGTAACATTGTTACACCTCTTTTTTTGTGTGTTAATGATGTGACCATTTTATATCATAAAGTGATGTAAAAAACAATAAAAAAAATAGTAAAGATTGGTACCCCCGGCAGGAATCGGACCTGCGGCCAATGGATTAGGAATCCATTGCTCTATCCACTGAGCTACGGGGGCATGAAATGAAGGGTAATTATAAAATTTCGGGAGCTTTGCTTAGTATTCGTTCAAAAGGCATACCCCGGCGAGACGAATGTAAGCTATTCAACGCTCTGGTTTTGGTTCCCATTATCAGATAGAAAATAAAAATTCAACACTTAAAAGCTGATGGCTTGTAAAAAGTAAATCAATATTTACATAGTCCCAAGTTTATTGCTATACATAGATTGTTTATGTTATTATAATAAAAAAATGCTTCGCAAAAAAGTCGTTATCAGGCTTTTTACGAATTCATCAAATTTGTTATGTATAGTATTTTATTTGATCAACTTAAACTTCAAGGAGGAAAAAATGTTTCAAATCAGGCAGTTTGGTAACATCAGGACATTTGCCCTGATATGCGTGGTTCTTATGGTTGTTATTTCCGGATGTGCTGCTCTGAGTCAGGATGAAAACAGCGCCATGTCAGGCGCTTCTGTTCAGAAAGATAGCGGAGATATGCCCAGTTATTATGATTTTGGTGACGTTCTTATACCTAAAGAACTTAAGGTTAAAATTGAAAAATCTTTTATATATAAAACATCCGGCCTTCCTGCCGGTGTGCTTGCATTAAGCGGAAGAGTTGATTTGAGTTCACTTTGCACATTTTTTGATAATAATATGGCGAAAGATAACTGGAAACTTATAAGTTTGTTTAAATCGCCGCACACTTTAATGCTGTTTCAAAAGCAAAACAGATGGTGTGTAATAAATATAACAGATGGTATGATATTTACGGATGTTGAAATCTGGGTTGCTCCGTCAATTGCTGAAAATTCTTCGGGTTTAATTAAATAGGCTTTCCCGGATTCGGATTGATAATTTATGAAATATATTAAAGATAAGAATATTGTCATTGGCATAAGCGGTGGAATTGCTGCATATAAAAGTGCTGAACTTTTAAGGCTTATTCAAAAGCAGGATGCAAACGTACGGGTTGTAATGACTCATAACGCAGGTTATTTTGTCGGGCCTCTCACATTTGAAGCCCTGTCTGGAAAACCAGTATATACAAATACTTTTGAAAAGGGAGGAAATACTGAAATCAGGCATATACAATGGGCTGAAGAAACTGATGCAGTTATTGTTGCTCCTGCCACCGCTAATATAATAGGTAAAATTGCAAATGGAATAGCAGATGATGCCTTAAGCACATTTCTTCTTGCCGTTACCTGTCCTGTGTTGATTTGCCCTTCAATGAATACAAATATGTATGAAAAAATTTCAGTTCAGAGAAACATTGAGATTTTAAAAAAGGACGGATATTTTATTGTGGAACCGGCATCGGGAGAACTTGCCTGTGGTACCAGCGGACAGGGAAGGCTTCCCGAGCCTGAAGAGATTTTGGACAGGCTCATATATTGTCTCAGTCCAAAGGATTTTAAAGGTAAAAAGATTTTGGTTACGGCCGGACCTACAAGAGAACATATTGATCCGGTAAGATACATCAGTAATCCATCTTCCGGCAAAATGGGTTATGCTATTGCAAGAGCCGCCGAACACAGAGGCGCGGATGTTACTCTTGTTTCAGGACCTGTTAATCTTGAACCGCCAGTTAATATTACAATGGTTAATACTGTTTCTGCAAAAGATATGGCAAAAGCGGTTTTTGATAACATGGAAAATTGTGACATAATAATTAAAACCGCAGCCGTTTCGGATTACAGGCCTAAGGAAGCTGCCAAACAGAAGATTAAAAAAGGCATGGATGAAATATCGCTTGTTCTTCAAAAAAACGAAGATATTTTATTTGAACTTGGAAAAAACAAAAAAAATCGTGTGTTGATAGGTTTTGCTGCCGAAACTGAAAATCTTGAAAAAAATGCGAAAGATAAGCTTGCCAGAAAAAACCTTGATATTATCGTTGGAAATCTTGTTGGTGAAAGAAGTGACGAAGAAGATGATGAAAAATCTCCGGTTTTTGGTATGGATACAAACAAGGTGGTATTTTTCTTCAGAAATGGAGATACGGAACATCTGCCATTGATGGAAAAGGATATGGTTGCACATGCTCTTCTTGACCGGATAGCAGATCTTGATAAAGGATAAAAGCAGGGATCAGGGATCGGGGATCAGGGGAAAAGGCAAGGATTGGGAAATAGGAATATGGAAGATATTGATGATGTTTTAAATAATGTCAGCAGCACGCTTAAATTTATGGCAAAAGCAGGTTGTGCTGGTTTTGATTGTTCTGAAAAAACCATAGGAGTTGTCGAAAAACTTGATAAAATGACATCTTCTTCCCTTGATGGCCTTGATGCGATCCGAAACGAACTTGGAGAATGCAAAAGGTGCAAGCTATTCAGTGGACGGACAAACATAGTATTCGGTACGGGAAATCCCGGTGCCAGGCTTGTTTTTGTCGGAGAAGGTCCGGGTTATGATGAAGATATTAAAGGAGAGCCTTTTGTAGGGAGAGCAGGGCAGCTTTTAACTAAAATCATTGAAGCTATTAATCTTACAAGAGACGAGGTATATATCTGCAATATCATTAAGTGTCGTCCGCCCTCAAACAGGAATCCTGAGGCTGATGAAATAAAAGCATGTTTTCCGTTTCTAAAACGCCAGCTTGATGCAATCGGTCCTGATTTCATTTGCGCACTAGGTACATTTGCTGCTCAAACCCTGCTTGATACAAACGAGCCGATTTCAAAATTAAGAGGGCGTTTGTTTGATTATAGGGGCACGCAGCTTATGCCTACCTATCATCCTGCATATCTTTTGCGGAGTCCCGAAAAAAAACGCGATGTATGGGAAGATATGAAAAAACTGATTGGTATGATGAAAGGTTAAAATATATATGAAAACCGGAATATCCGGAATGATATTATTTTTTTTATCTTTATTTATACTATCTCCTGCTGATTATAGCTTTGCCGGCGGGCAGGATATATGTCTGATCAATATTTCAGCCGATATAAATCCGGGTGTTGCCGATTTTTTAAAAAGCGGAATAAAATATGCCGAGGATAATGGTTTTGGATGTATCATAATAAAACTTAATACACCGGGAGGACTTGCGGAATCTATGCGTGAAATGGTTGTTGATATTCTTGCGTGTAAGCTTCCCGTTATAGTTTATGTGTCTCCGGACGGAGCCAGGGCGGCTTCTGCGGGAGTAATGATTACCATGGCAGCAGATATAGCGGCGATGGCTTCCGGTACAAATATCGGAGCCGCGCATCCTGTTGGAATTGGGGGAAAAGATGCTGGCGGAACTATGTCTGATAAGATTACAAACGACATGGCCGCATATGCTAGAAGTATTGCCGCAAAGCGACAAAGAAACATTGAGTGGGCAGAGAATGCAGTTAGAAAAAGCGTATCAATAACAGAGACTGAAGCGCTTAAACAGAACGTAATTGATATTGTGGCAAAAGATCTTGATGATCTGATAGCAAAAATAAATGGCAGGAAAATTAAGGACAAAGGTATCCTGCAGCTTGATCACTATAAGATAATCGAATACAAAGAGACTCTTAGAACAAAAATTTTAAAGATCATAGGCAATCCGAATATATCTTATATTCTTATGATGATAGGCCTTGCGGGCCTTTATTTTGAAATGGCTCATCCGGGTGTGGTTTTTCCAGGAGTAATAGGTGGAATATCGCTGATACTGGCTTTTTATTCTTTCCAGGTACTTCCAATAAACTATGCCGGCATACTTCTTATAGCGCTGGCTGTGATATTTTTTATTTTAGAGATGAAGATTACCAGCTATGGACTTTTAAGCATCGCAGGAGTTGCATCATTTTTGTTGGGTTCTCTTATGCTTTTTGAAGGATCGGTTCCCGGTGTAAGAATTTCTATGGATGTTCTACTTCCAACAATTATTTTTGTATCGCTCTTTTTTGTAGCTGTTTCCGCGCTTGTTTTTAAGGCTCAGATATTAAAATCAATGTCCGGTTCCGAAGCTTTAATCGGAGAAACAGGAATAGTAAAAAAGGATATCATGCCGGAAGGAAAAGTCTTTGTACATGGTGAATTGTGGAAAGCAAGATCAAAAATTGCTTTATCGGAAGGAACTAAAGTTAAGGTTGTTAAGGTTGATAACCTTGTTTTGGAAGTCGAACAGCTTGATAAATAAAGATGGTCTTTTTACAAGTCTCACTTAGTTAATTATAACAAAAAAGGAGAATAAAATGTATTCATCTATTGCCATAGTGGTTATTGTAATATTTTTTCTTTCAACATCCATAAGAATATTAAATGAATATGAACGGGGTGTTATATTCAGGCTTGGACGTGTTATCAAGGCAAAGGGCCCAGGCATAATTATTTTAATTCCGTTTGTCGACCAGATGGTAAAAGTCAGCCTCAGACTTATTGTAATAGATGTAGATCCTCAGGATGTAATCACAAGAGACAATGTTTCAGTTAAGGTTAATGCGGTTATTTATTTCAGGGTAATAGATACAGTAAAGGCTGTTATTGAAGTAGAAAACTATCAGTATGCAATGACTCAGCTTGCACAGACTACTTTAAGAAGCATTTGCGGTCAGGGAGAGCTTGATGATCTTTTATCTGAAAGAGAAAAAATTAATTCCCAGATACAGGAGATACTTGATACGCATACGGATCCATGGGGAATAAAGGTTGCAACTGTAGAGCTTAAACATATTGATCTTCCCCAGGAAATGCAAAGGGCAATGGCCAAGCAGGCTGAGGCTGAGAGAGAGCGGAGAGCTAAAATAATCAATGCGGAAGGCGAACAGCAGGCTGCGACTAAACTGGCTGAAGCTGCACAGATCATAGGGGATTATCCGATGGCCTTACAACTCAGGTATCTTCAGACAATGAGAGAAATGTCGTCCGAGCAGAACACTACTACTATTTTTCCGGTTCCGATCGACATGTTCAGACCATTTTTAGATATAGCAAAGGCGATTACATCGCAGAAAAAGGCCGATTAATTCAGGGATATGTGTTTTGATGGACTTTGCATGGCCCCATCTATTTTATTGACTTTATAAAAATAAATAGTTTAAGAAATATAATGGATATTTTGCATGTTCATCATAATAGGGATGTTTAATATAATTTAGTTTTAATTTTATGGCGGAGGCATGGGCGCTTCCGCTTGTGTTTTTTTACATGATTAGAGAAAGGAGACTGGAATTCAGATGGGCAGCAAGAAAAAAGCAGTAAAAGAAAAACCTCTTGATAAAATGACAGCTAAGGAATTGAGGGAAGTCGCAATAAATACTCCCGGAGTTACAGGCGCTCATGGTATGAATAAAGATGAGCTTATAAGCACCATCAAAGAGGCGAAAGGAATAGTGGAGGCTCCTTCTAAAAAGAGCAATGCAACCATTCGGGAATTAAAGGCCAGCATCAAGGAAATAAAGACCAAACATGCTGCTGCTATTGGTGATGATAATTCAAAAATGGCCCGGATATATCGCAGCAGGGTAATAAAGCTTAAGAAGAAGACAAGAGTATAAATCCGGATATATTGTGAATTTAGGTTTTGTGTGACATGGTGTTCTAATGATAGAGACGGCTTCTCTGGCTTTTGATATAGACGGCGTTTTTGCTGATATAATGTCGTTGTTTATTGATATTGCAAGGGATGAATATAATATAGACAATCTGTTATATCAAGATATTTCATGCTATTATATCGAAGAATGCGTTGATATTAAACCTGAGATAATCAGTGATATAATAAATAAAATACTTGATGGTAAACATAGTGCTCCCTTAAAACCTATTCAAGGATCAACACGTGTACTGAACAGACTGAGCAGAGAAGGGCCGCTTCTTTTTGTAACCGCAAGGCCCTATATTGGGCCAATACACAACTGGATATCTCAAACATTGTCTATAAATCCTGCTTTAGTTGAAGTTATAGCTACAGGTTCCTTTGAGGCAAAGGCTGATGTCCTTTTGGGGAAAAATATTTCATATTTTGTGGAAGACAGGCTTGAAACATGTTTTGCATTAAATGAAAAAGGTGTTACGCCTGTTGTTTTCAAACAACCATGGAACAGAGAAAAACACCCGTTTTTGGAGGTAGGGAGCTGGGATGAACTTGAGTCATTGATTAATTTTAACGGTTCTGCCCGATGAACAAGCATCCGATTGACAGCTTGATAAGTTCTTTTATCGAAACCCTTGCTTCTGAAAAAGGATATTCGGTTAATACCTGCCGTGCTTATGCAAATGATCTTTATGAGTTTGCATCTTTTGCCTCTAATAAATCCGGGCATGACAGTGATGAAAAATCTGATAAAAAAACATTCATGGCAGAAGATGCGGATTATCTGTTGATCAGGGCATATCTTGGTTTTTTGCATAAAAAGAACAAAAAAAAATCAATTATTCGTAAGTTGTCCGCTCTCAGGTCATTTTTTAAGCACCTTGTAAGGCATAATATTATATCGAATAATCCTGCTGAGTTAATATCAACGCCCAAACAGGATAAGAACATTCCGGCTTTTCTTACTGTAGATGAGATGTTTCGTCTGCTTGATTCAATAAAAACTGATACGGTTTTAGGTTTAAGAAACAGTGCGATTTTTGAGACTATGTATTCTTCCGGAATACGTGTTTCGGAACTTGCAGGCCTTAATGTTTCGAGTGTGGATTTTGGCGCAAGTTTAATAAAGGTTTTTGGAAAAGGCGGTAAAGAGCGGATTGTACCTATAGGCAGTAAAGCTATGAATGCAATAAAGTCCTACAGAGAAAAGTTAAAGGGAGATAAAATATTATCAGATGACAGCAGCCCTCTCTTTTTAAATAAGAATAAAGGACGCCTTACTACCAGATCTATTGCCCGGATACTTGAAAAATTTGTCAGGGAATTTTGTATTTCAGTGCCTGTTTCGCCTCATGCGCTTAGGCACTCTTTTGCCACACACATGCTGGATGCCGGTGCAGACCTGAGAGTTGTACAGGAGTTGTTGGGGCATAAAAGCCTTTCAACTACGCAAAGATATACGCATGTTGGTATAGACAGACTTATGGAGACGTATGACAAGGCTCATCCAAGAAAATAATATGCTGAAAAAACAGGAAAATGAAATCATGAATTTCCACGGAACGACAATTCTTGCTGTTAGACATAAGGAAAAGATAGCGGTTGCCGGTGACGGCCAGGTTACTCTTAATAACATGGTTGTTAAACACACGGCTAAAAAGGTCAGAAGGATATATAACGATACTATCATAGTAGGGTTTGCAGGAGCCACAGCTGATGCGCTTAATCTTTCGGAACGCCTTGAAGGCAAACTGGAAAGATATAACGGCAATCTTACAAGAAGCGCCGTTGAACTTGCAAAAGACTGGCGTACGGATAAATATCTAAGACGTCTTGAGGCTCTCATGATTGCAGTTGACAACTCCAGAATTTTTCTTATTTCGGGAAACGGTGATGTTATAGAACCTGATGAGGGATTTATCGGCATAGGATCGGGAGGAATTGGAGCGCAGGCAGCAGCAGCAGCTCTTATTAAACACTCCAATCTCAGCGCAAGGGAAATTGTTGAAGAATCGATGAAAATAGCCTCATCTCTTTGCGTATACACAAACGACAAAATAACTATAGAAGAACTTTGAGAAATATGGAAAATTTAAAACCGTCTGAAATAGTAAAGGAACTTGATAAATATATAATCGGTCAGAATAAAGCTAAAAAATCGGTAGCTATAGCTTTAAGAAACCGCTGGCGCAGGCAGCAGGTGCCTGATGATCTGCGTGATGAAATTGCTCCTAAAAATATAATACTTATAGGTCCAACAGGTGTAGGGAAAACAGAGATTGCCAGAAGACTGTCAAAGCTCACGGATTCGCCTTTCAACAAGGTTGAAGCATCCAAATTTACAGAGGTCGGATATGTCGGACGCGATGTTGAATCTATGGTAAGGGATCTTCTTGAATTGACCGTAAACATGGTAAGGTCAAAAGAGCAGGAGGATGTTAAAGAGAAAGCAATGATTATTGCGGAAGAAAGAATGCTTGATATCCTGCTTCCAAAAACAAACCGTCAGGAAGTTGATAACAAGAATGAATCAATTGAAACCGGGTTGGAACCCATCAATGCTGAAAGCACCGATTCATCTACAACAAGAAATAAACTCCGTGACATGCTCAGAAAGGGAAAGCTTGACGACCGTATTATAGATCTTGATGTTTCGGAAAGACAAATGCCTGTAATAGAAGTATTTTCCAACTTAGGCATGGAAGAGATGGGAGTTAATTTCAAGGATATGCTTGGCAGCCTGATGCCTAAATCCACAAAGAAGCGCAAGGTAAAAGTTTCCGAGGCTATGGAAATATTGATATTGGATGAATCCCAGCGGCTTGTGGATATGGATAAAGTAGTAAAAAGTGCAATTCTAAAAGTTGAACAATCCGGAATTATATTTATTGACGAAATTGATAAAATTGTGGGTAAAAACGGTGGGTCCGGTCCTGATGTCTCAAGGGAAGGCGTGCAAAGGGATCTTCTTCCGATTGTAGAAGGAAGTACAATTACTACAAAGTATGGCCCGGTAAAGACCGATCATATTCTTTTTATTGCTTCGGGAGCATTTCATGCGGTTAAGCCTTCCGATCTGATACCCGAACTTCAGGGGCGTTTTCCTATCCGGGTCGAGCTTGATGCACTGGGTCAGAAAGAATTTGTCAGAATTCTGAAGGAACCTAAAAATGCTCTGCTTATCCAGTATATTGCCATGCTTAAAACAGAAGGGGTTAATATTGTTTTTGAACCGGAAGCAATTGAGGAAATTGCAAGAATAGCTGAAGAGGTCAATAATCATACTGAAAACATAGGGGCAAGAAGGCTTCACACCATTATGGAATGCCTGCTTGAGGATATTCTTTTTGATGCTCCGGATATGCCCGGCAAAGATATTGTAATTGATGCGAAAGCTGTTTCAAGCAAATTAAATGACATTAAAGATAATGAGGATCTGAGTAGGTATATACTCTAAGGTTCAAGGTTTAAGGTTCAAGGTTCAAGGTTCGAGGTGCAAGGTTCAGGAACCAAAAAGAAGATGTTTTTAACAAAGAGCTCATAAGTTGATAGGTTGGTAAGCTAAAGATTAGGACGGAAAATGAATCCAAATGTTGCGGATATATTAATTGAGGCTTTGCCGTACATCAGGCGTTTTTACGGTATGACAATAGTAATAAAGTATGGCGGTCATGCAATGGTTGATGAGCAATTAAAGGAAGATTTTGCCCGCGATATAGTACTGATGAAATTTGTAGGACTCAATCCTGTGGTGGTACACGGGGGAGGTCCTCAGATAAACCAGGTGCTTTCCCAGATGGGAATAAAATCAACTTTTGTGAGAGGTATGCGGCTTACCGATCAGCCTACAATGGATGTTGTTGAGATGGTTCTTGGCGGAAAAGTCAACAAGGCTATTGTTGCCCAGATTAATCAGCATGGCGGAAAAGCAGTGGGCTTAAGCGGAAAAGATGGAGGATTAGTATTAGCTAAAAAACTTCGCATAGTATTTAAGAAGGATGAAAATACACCACCTGAAATAATTGATCCGGGGCTTGTAGGCGAGGTAACAAACATCAACCCTGATATAATTACAACTCTAACTGACAAGGGTTTTATTCCGGTTATTGCTCCAGTCGGCGCCGGTAAATCAGGGGAGACTTTTAATATAAACGCTGATCTTGTAGCAGCAAGCATAGCAATGGCGCTTTCCGCAGGCCGCCTAATATTGCTTACCGATGTGGATGGCGTACTCGATGCTTCAGGGGATCTGATATCGTCGATAGATTCTGTGACTGCCAAAAAGATGATGGATAATAAGAGTATTTCAGGAGGAATGATTCCAAAAATAGAATGTTCTCTGGAAGCACTGAAAAATGGAGTTGGAAAGGTTCACATTATAAACGGTAAAAAACGGCATTCTTTGCTGCTTGAGTTGTTTACGGATAAAGGGATAGGAACTGAAGTAAAAAAATGAGGTTCAAGGTTCAAGGTATTAGGTATAAACTTTTAATTGAAAAGTCCGATTATGAAAAATGATATTATTGAAAAAGCGGAAAAGTGTATAGTAAATACATATAAAAGGCCTTCTATTGTCATAGAGAAGGGAAAGGGTTGTACGGTATGGGATACCGAAGGGAAATCCTATATCGATTTTGTAGCAGGGGTTGCTGTTTGCAGCCTTGGACATGCCCATCCCAGGGTAGTAAAAGCTCTGTGCAGCCAGGCGGATATTCTTTTTCACGTATCTAACCTTTACTATACGGTGCCGCAGGTCAAACTTGCTTTGTGGCTTGTTGAAAACAGTTTTGCAGACAAGGTTTTTTTCTGCAACAGTGGAGCGGAAGCAAATGAAGCAGCCATAAAACTGGCTCGAAAGTACTTTAGCGGAAACGGCGGAAAAGAAAGATACAAAATAATTTCTATGGAAAGGTCTTTTCATGGCCGCACCATGGCTACTTTATCTGCTACAGGTCAGAATAAGGTAAAAAAAGGTTATGACCCTATTCTTGATGGATTTGATTTTGTGCCTTTTAATGACATCGATGCCCTGGCAAAAAAAATTAATCCGTCAACATGTGCTGTACTTCTTGAACCGATTCAGGGAGAAGGAGGATTGTGGTGTCCTGATTCTGGCTATTTGAAAGAAGTTAGAAAGCTTTGTGATAAAACAGGCGCTCTTCTTGTGTTCGATGAAATACAAACCGGAATAGGGCGTACCGGAAAACTTTTTGCTTATCAGCATTTCGGGGTTGAACCGGATATAATGACTTTGGCCAAGGCTCTGGGAAATGGCCTTCCGATAGGAGCAATGCTTGCAAAAGAACATGTTGCTTCTGCTTTCGTACATGGTTCCCATGCGTCTACTTTTGGGGGTACTCCAGTTGTTACAGCAGCTGCGCTTGAAGTATTAAAAGTTCTTACGGAAGAAAAGGTTATAGATCATTGCAGCAGGATTGGTACATATTTTATGGAAAGGCTCATGTGGCTTAAAACCAGGCATGCTTCTATCAGGGATATACGGGGAATGGGGCTTATGCTTGGGATAGAAATTGATACTGAAGGTGAGCCGGTGGTCAATAAGTGCCTTGAGAAAGGGTTTCTTGTAAACTGCATACAGGGTAATGTAATTCGTTTTATTCCGCCTCTTATTATCAGTAAGCAGGAAATTGATGCTCTTATTTTGTGTCTTGATGATATACTATAGACTAAAAACCAACCCGTAGAGACGCAAAGTCCCAGAGGCGCAAGGTTTTGCGTCTCTACATTTTTACTTGATGATATATTGCAGAGGATGCCTTGAAAAAAGATATTTTAACTATATTGGATTTAACAAAAACTGATATTGATGATTTGCTGAACAGGGCGATAGAACTTAAAAATTTGCAAAAACAAGGTATTTTATTCCGTCCTTTTATTGGGAAAACTCTTGGTTTGATTTTTGATAAGCCGTCAACAAGAACGCGTGTCTCTTTTGAGGCTGCAATGATTCAGCTTGGCGGAACCCCGCTTTTTATAAGCGCAAAAGATACTCAGATAGCAAGAGATGAACCTGTAAGAGATACTGCAAGAGTACTTTCAAGATATATTGATTGTCTCGCAATAAGGACATATTCTCAGAGTCTGCTTGAGGAATTCGCACTGTTTTCTTCAATTCCGATTATAAACGCACTGACCGATTTGTATCATCCCTGCCAGGTATTAAGCGATATAATGACGATAGTAGAAAAAAAGGGAAGATACGACAAGCTTAAAATTGCCTGGATTGGTGACGGAAATAATGTAGCGCATTCATGGATTAATGCAGCTGCGGTATTGGGTCTTGATCTTGTTCTTGCATGTCCTAAAGACTACTACCCGGATGAAGAAATATTGAAAAGGGCGCTTGAAAGAGGACGCGGAAAAATTCATTTAACATCCGATCCTGTTGAAGCCGCAAGCGGTGCGAACGTGTTATATACCGATGTATGGGCGAGCATGGGGCAGGAAAACGAACATAAAGAAAGAAAGCTTGTTTTTGCTCCCTATAAGTTAAGAGGTAAACTTCTTCAATATGCATCGGAAGATGTAATTGTTATGCATTGTCTTCCCGCACACAGGGAGGAAGAGATCAGTGAAGAAGTTCTTGAAGGTCCTAAATCCGTTGTCTGGGACCAGTCTGAGAATAAGCTTCATATGACAAAAGCAATACTTGAAGCCCTGATAGGCGGTAAATCGGTTGTTTTATAGATTTTGCTGTTAAAATTATTTTGGTTTTTGGAGAAATAAAGTGTCGGATAAAATTAAAAAAATAGTATTGGCCTATTCGGGCGGACTTGATACTTCAGTTATTCTGAAATGGCTTATAGAAACATATCAATGCGAAGTAATCACTTTTTCCGCCGATTTAGGCCAGGAAGAAGAACTTGACTATATTGATGAAAAGGCTAAAAAAACCGGAGCAGTGAAGGTATATATCGATGATCTTAAAGAAACATTTGCAAAGGATTATGTATTTCCGGCCTTTCGTGCAAATGCTATTTATGAAGGCAATTACCTTCTTGGGACATCTCTTGCAAGACCGCTTATTGCAAAACGCCAGATGGAAATTGCAAAAATCGAAGGAGCGGATGCGGTAAGCCATGGGGCTACCGGCAAGGGCAATGATCAGGTAAGATTTGAACTGACCTATCTTGCGCATGATCCGGGTATAAAAATTGTTGCTCCTTGGCGTGAATGGAATTTAAGTTCAAGAACACTTCTTATGGATTATGCCAAGAAACACGGTATTGCCGTGCCTACTACTCAGGCAAAGCCATACAGTTCGGATAGGAATCTTCTTCATATAAGCTATGAAGGAGGAGTGCTTGAAGATCCATGGAATGCACCGCCGGAAGATATGTTCACTCTTTCCGTATCACCGAAAAATGCTCCTGATGAAGCGGAGATTATAGAAATAACTTTTGATAAAGGAAACCCTGTTGCAATTGACGGGATAAAATATTCTCCAGCAAAGCTTTTAAAAGAGCTAAACAGGTTTGGAGGAAAACACGGTATTGGAAGAGTTGACCTTGTTGAAAACAGGTTTGTAGGCATGAAATCGCGTGGAGTATACGAAACCCCTGGGGGTACAATATTAAGAGCGGCACACATGGCTGTTGAATCAATAACAATGGATAGAGAAGTAATGCATCTTCGGGATTCTCTGATTCCAAAGTATGCCGAACTTGTTTATTATGGGTTCTGGTTTTCACCTGAGATGAAAATATTGCAAAACATGATAGACCAAACCCAGGAATATGTTTCAGGAATAGTTCGTATTGAGCTTTATAAAGGAAACTGCACGATTCTTGGCAGAAAATCTGGTGAGTCCTTATACAGCCATGAATTTGCCACATTTGAAACAGACAGTGTATACAGCCAGAAAGATGCCGAGGGCTTCATCCGATTAAATGCTTTGCGTTTAAGGATTCAGAGCTTGAAAAACAGAAATATTACATAAAGAATTGAGGCTTTTTATATGTCGGACAAACCATGGGACGGCAGGTTTTCTCAAAAAACCGATAAAATTGTGGAAGCATTTACCTCTTCTATTGATGTTGATAAAAGACTTTATGCGCATGATATAGAAGGAAGCATCGCCCATAGCCGTATGCTTGCAAAGGTATCCATAATAACTGACAAAGAAGCTTCGCTGATAGCAAAAGGTCTTGAAAAGATAAAAAAAGATATTGAAAGCGGCAAATTTGAATATGATGACAGCCTTGAAGATATTCATATGCATATTGAATCAAGACTTGCAAAAGATATAGGAAAGGTTGCTTTAAAACTTCATACTGCCAGAAGCAGAAATGACCAGGTTGCTTTAGATGTTAGGATGTACTTAAGGGATGAAGTAAACAAAATCATAAGTAGCCTTGTTGAGTTAAGAAAAGCTGTCATTGATCTTTGCGCAAAAAATACGGATACGATTATGCCCGGCTACACACATCTGCAAAAGGCCCAGCCGGTGCTTCTTTCCCACCATCTTATGGCATATTATGAGATGTTTTTCCGCGATACCGAAAGAATGCGGGACTGTTTGAAGCGAATAAACGTCATGCCTTTAGGAAGCGCTGCTCTTGCAGGAACAACTTATCCGATAGACCGAAATTATACGGCAAAGCTTCTTGGTTTTCCGAAAGTAACCGCAAACAGCATGGATTCGGTTTCAGACAGGGATTTTATAATAGAATTTCTTTCATCTGCCGCAATTTGCATGGTTCATTTCAGCCGGTTCTCCGAAGACCTTATAATCTGGTCTTCATATGAATTCGGCTTTATAGAACTTCCCGATGCTTTTGCTACAGGAAGCTCTATAATGCCGCAAAAGAAAAATCCGGATGTTTGTGAACTGGTAAGAGGTAAGTCAGGACGTATATTCGGAGATCTTGTTGCGATGCTGACAATCATGAAATCTTTGCCTCTTTCCTATAACAGGGATATGCAGGAAGATAAGACAGTAATGTTTGATGCTGTTGATACTTTAATTGCATGTATTGAAATTTATACGAGAATGCTTCCTAATCTGAAAATAAATAAAGAGGTTATGCTTAAAGCCTCTTCTTCGGGGTTTTTAAATGCCACGGATTTGGCTGATTATCTGGCTATAAAAGGTATGCCTTTCAGAGAAGCACATTCATGCGCAGGCAAGGCGGTTGCTTTTGCTTTAAATAAAGGAAAAGAACTTCATGAGCTTTCTCTTGATGAGATTAAAACTTTTTCGCATCTTTTTTCAGATGATGTATTTGAAGTATTAACGCCTGCCAGCATGATAAAACGGAGAAAATCATTAGGCGGAACTGCTACAGGCAATGTTATTTCTGCTATTAAGAAAGCAAAAAAAGATATAGCAAAAGAAGCCTGATAAGTTTTTTATGAAGGTTTCAAATTAATAACAGTTAACTTTAAACCGTTAATAATCGATATGTTAATTATTTTTCAGAATTTAAAAGGCATATAAACCGCAAATGGCTATCTTAAACAAAATTTTTAAAAACAATTTATTTTTTTGGACCGTTGCTGTCATGTTGGTTCTTTTATCGGTGTCCAGCTGCGGCAGAAAGGGCCCGCCGGTAGCACCAAGGCAAGTTGCTGTGCCTGCCGTAAATGATCTTGAATCTATTATTGAAACAAATAATGTTATACTTACCTGGACAGTTCCTGAAACTAAAGAGAAAGAGAGTCCCCCTATAACAGGGTTTGTTATACACCAGGCTAAATACTCTGTTTCAGAAGATTTTTGTGAAAATTGCCCGATTAATTATAAGCCTGTTGCTGAGGTTGCAGCCGATTTTAATGGAAACGACAGGAAAATAAAATATATTAAACAGCTTGATAAGGGATTTAAGTATTTTTTCAAGGTTACTGCTTTTAGTAAAAACATGACATCAGAGAGCAGAGATTCAAATATAATAAAATTTGATTATTAATACATAAAAACCATTAAAGCGAATATAGAAGACTGAGCAACTCATATCGATTTTAGCTATTATGCAATTGGTGCTCGTTGGGAGAATTATGAATCATTTTATTTATCGCGACAAAGAATTGTATTGTGAGAATGTGCCTGTAAGAAATATTGTGCAAAAGATAGGCACGCCTTTATATATCTATAGCCATGCTACACTGAAACGACACTTTAAAGCGTTTAACGATGCCTTTAAGGGTGTAAACAAGCTTGTCTGCTTTTCCGCAAAGGCTAATACAAACCTTGCTATATTAAGCCTGTTTTCAAAACTTGGAGGAGGGCTTGATATAGTTTCGGGAGGGGAACTCTACAGAGGATTAAAGGCCGGATATGCTTCAAGCAAAATAGTTTATTCGGGTGTAGGAAAGAGAATTGATGAGATAGATTATGCTCTTAAAATGGGAATACTGATGTTTAACGTCGAATCCTTAGAGGAGCTTGAGATTATAAATCAGAGAGCGGGATTGCTGAAGAAAAAAGCGCCTGTAGCAATCAGAGTAAATCCTGATGTTGATCCCAAAACTCACCCATATATTTCAACAGGTATGAAAAAGAATAAGTTCGGTATAAATATCGAAGCAGCCATGGAGGCATATAAAGTTGCAGCAAATCTTAAAAACATTAAGGTTATAGGCCTTGATTGTCATATAGGATCACAGATTACCCAAACAGGCCCGTTTAAGGACGCTCTTTACAGCTTAAAAACCATGATAAAAGATCTTACAGCTTGTAAAATCAATATAAAATATCTGGATTTAGGGGGAGGACTTGGAATAACTTATAATGAGGAAGAGCCCCCTGATCCTGTAGAATATGCAAATGCAATAAAAGAAGTAATAGGTGATACCAAAGTTAAGCTGATTTTTGAGCCGGGAAGAGTAATTGTTGGAAATGCCGGAATACTGGTAACAAAGGTGCTTTACCGGAAATCAACGGGTGTTAAGGAATTTGTTATTGTTGATGCAGGCATGAATGATCTTGTCCGCCCAACTCTATATGAGGCTTTCCATGCCATAAAACCGGTTATGGATTCGGATAATGAAGAGATTAAAGCAGACATCGTGGGCCCTATTTGTGAAAGTGGTGATTTTTTAGCTCTTGACCGCAACATACAAAACGTTGAGCAGGGGGATCTTCTTGCTGTTATGAGTTCGGGGGCATATGGTTTTGTGATGTCGTCAAATTATTGCTCAAGACTTAAGCTTGCCGAAGTAATGGTAAATGACGATAAGTTTCAGATTACAAGAAAACGGCAGAAATACGAGGACCTTACACGGGGCGAAATTATCCCTGATTTTGTATAAGTGACGGGGGCAGGGATCTGAGGCCAGGAAATTTGTTGATAATTTTATTGAAGCGAATAGCGGACATCGATATTCGCTATTTGCTATTCGAGCAGGATATGAAAAATATAAATTTTTTTAAAATGAGCGGAAGCGGCAACGACTTTATTATAATTGACAACAGGGAAAATCTGATTGAAGACAAAGGCCTTACCTCTTTTATTACTAAGGTCTGTGCGCGAAGAATGTCTGTAGGCGCTGACGGGTTTATACTGATTGAAAATTGTGATTCGGCTGATTTTAAATGGCAATTTTTTAATTCGGATGGCAGCAGGGCCGAGATGTGCGGAAACGGTGCAAGATGTGCCGCCAGGTTTGCGTATATAAACAAGATTGCAGGTCCAAATATGTCTTTTGTAACCGATGCCGGTATGGTTCATGCCCAGGTAACCGATGGCAGGGTGAAAGTAAACATGATGGACCCTTCTTACTGTGAATATGATTATCAGATCTCCCTAAAAACCTGTCCGTTGAAGGTTTCAAGCTTAAATACCGGCGTTCCGCATGTAGTTATTATGACAGATGATATTGAAGGTGTTGATGTTGCCGGTATAGGAAGAGAAATAAGATTTCATGAAAATTATGCTCCAGCCGGAACTAATGTAAATTTTATCAGCGGCGTAAAAAACAAAACAATCCATATCAGAACTTATGAAAGAGGCGTTGAAGGTGAAACTCTGGCATGCGGCACTGGTTCAATAGCATCAGCTCTGGTTGCAGCCCGTAAATATAAAGTTGAGTCTCCGATAGATGTGATAACCAGAAGCAAAGGGGTTCTTACTATTCATTTTAAACAGGATAACGGCAGGTTTTATGATATTTATCTTGAAGGAGATGCCCGGCTCGTATACAAAGGTGAACTGGGAAAAGATGCTTGGCAATATTAATTATTTTAACAAAGGGATGATGTTTGCAATATGATTACGATCGAAAAATCTGAAAGACTGAAAAATCTTCCTCCATATCTGTTTAAGGAAATCGACAGGCAGAAGGATGAAGTTAAAAAACGTGGTGTGGATATAATAAGTCTTGGAGTAGGCGATCCGGATATGCCCACGCCTCCTCATATAATCGAAGCTTTACAGAAAGCAGCAATGGATCCGCAAAATCATAAGTATCCTTCATATACCGGAATGGATGAGTTCAACAATGCGGTTGCAAGATGGTATAAGAAAAGATTTAATGTATCTCTTGATTCAGCTAAAGAAGTTGTTACACTCATTGGATCTAAAGAAGGTATTGCACATATTCCGCTTGCATTTATTAATCAGGGAGATATAGCGCTTATGTCAAGCCCTGGTTATCCTGTGTATAATGTAGGAGTTCAGTTTGCAGGGGGTAAATCCTATTTTATGGATTTAAAGAAGGAAAATGATTTTCTTCCTGATCTTGATGCCATTCCTGATGATATTGCAAAAAAAGCAAAACTGATGTTTATCAATTATCCTAATAATCCGACTTCCGCTGTTGCAACAGACGAATTTTTTAAAGAAGTAGTTCGATATGCACAGAAAAATAACATCATAATATGCCATGATGCAGCTTATACTGAAATGGCATTTGATGGTTACAAACCAGCCAGTTTTCTTGAAACAGAAGGTGCCAAAGAAGTTGGTATTGAATTTCATTCACTTTCAAAGACCTATAATATGACAGGGTGGCGCCTGGGATTTGCGGTGGGAAGACCGGAAGTGATTGATGGACTCGGACAGATCAAGAGCAATATAGATTCAGGGGCATTTCAGGCCGTCCAGATTGCAGGCATTGCCGCTCTTGATGGAGACCAGTCATGTGTGGATGAGTTTAATCTGGAATATACAAAGCGCCGCGATATTCTGGTGGACGGCTTAACAGAACTTGGATTTTCGGTTAATAAGCCGCGTGCTACTTTTTACGTGTGGGTTGAGGTTCCAAAGGGTTACACATCAGCGCAGTTTACAAGCCTTCTGCTGTCAAAAACGGGTATAGTTGTAACTCCCGGAAACGGGTTCGGATCTGCCGGAGAAGGTTATATCCGTATGGCTCTTACGGTTGGACAAGAGAGGATGAAAGAAGTCGTTGAACGAATCCGATCTGTTGAGTTTTAATCCTTGCAGCTTAACCGGTATTATTGATGTGGAAAGACACACTGCGTATATTTCAGTCGGCTCCAACATTGGAGATAAGCTTCTAAACTGCAAAAAAGGTGTAGAAGTGCTGACTGATTTGGGAGTTGTTGCGATTATAGCATGGTCACACTTTTATAAGACTTCTCCTGTTGATTATAAAGATCAGGACTGGTTTGTAAACGCCGTTGTAAAGGTTGAAACCATACTGAAACCTGCAGATCTTTTAAAAGAGATAGTTTCAGTTCAGCATAATGCCGGACGCATATATGACAAAGTGCGCTTTGGCCCGCGCATTCTTGATCTTGACATTATATTGTATGACGATTTGGTTATAGATTCACCG
Organism: Pseudomonadota bacterium; assembly: GCA_018901125.1. GTDB lineage: Bacteria > Desulfobacterota > Desulfobacteria > Desulfobacterales > RPRI01 > RPRI01. The sequence continues at coordinate 21,748 of JAHIFE010000185.1, forward strand.
GGGCTGACTATCCCGCATCCCAGGATGCATAAAAGGCTGTTTGTGTTAAAACCTCTTTGCGATATAGATTCATCGGTTATTCATCCTGTTTTGAAAAAAGATATAAAATGGCTGCTCGATAGTCTGGATGATAATGAACAGGAGATAATTAGATATTAACAGTCTGATATGAATGCGTTAAATTTGCGATGAAATTAATAATATATATTTTATTTGTATTTTTTGTATATAAAATTTCTAAATACTTGCTGACCCCTTCAGTGTCTTCAAAAAGGAAAGTTTATCGCAATGCTGATGCTGCGGATGATTTAATGATAAAGGATCCGGTTTGTGAAGTATATTTTCTCAAAAAAGACGGTATATTTCTGAATTTTGGTGGCAAGGAGATGTTCTTTTGCAGTCCGGAATGCAGGGATAAGTTTGTTAAGCTGAATTCGAATAAATAACGAGCCAGTTTCAAAACGTCCCATTTTGGCCGATCTCTGCGTTGGGCGAAAATTTTAATCCTCGAAATACTACATGTATTCCTGCGGTTAAAATTTTCACCCGCCTTGACTTTGACCAAACTGAAACGTTTTGAAAGTGGCTCTAACGTATGAATTGTGGTATAAGGAGGATTCGTTATGAAGTTTTTTATTGATACGGCAAACATTGATGAAATAAAAGAAGCAAACAGTATGGGGATGGTAGATGGGGTTACAACCAATCCGTCTCTCATTGCCAGAGAGGGGCGTGTTTTAGAAGAAGTTATAGAAGAGATCTGCAAGATTGTTGACGGACCTATAAGCGCTGAGGTTATAAGCCTTGATGCAAAGAATATGATAAAGGAAGCTAATCAGCTATCATTAATCCACAAGAATGTAGTTGTAAAGATTCCCATGACGGTTGATGGCCTCAAAGCTGTGAGAAAGCTAACGGAGGAAGGGATAAAAACGAATGTTACTTTGATTTTCTCGCCTCTTCAGGCTTTAATGGCTGCAAAAGCCGGTGCGACTTATGTGAGCCCTTTTGTGGGGCGCCTTGACGATATCTCACATGATGGTCTTTTACTGGTTGAGCAGATCGTCGATATATACAGCAACTACGCTTTCGAAACGGAAATTATTGTTGCAAGCGTGCGTGATCCTCTTCATGTTCTTGAATCTGCTTTACTTGGGGCAGACATTGCTACTATTCCGTTTAATGTTCTGGCAAAGCTTGCTTCCCATCCGCTTACGGATAAGGGTATAAAGTCTTTTCTTGATGACTGGAAGAAATCGAAAAAAACAAAAAAATAATGTTTTCGGATAATGGAATGACGAATAGCAGCAGGATTCTTTATATACTGAAACATCCAAACAGCTTGACAATATACAGAATGGCTGCAATTCCTGCAATTGTAGTATTTCTGCTGTTTCAAAACAAATATTTCACTTTGATTGCAGCACTGCTCTTTAGTGCTGCGGCTATTACCGATTATCTTGACGGTTATCTGGCAAGGCGATGGGGGCTTGTTTCAAATATAGGCAAATTCATGGATCCCCTTGCCGATAAGCTTCTTGTATCATGTTCCTGCATAATGATGGCTTCTTTTGGCTGGATACCTGCCTGGGTTGTTTGTATTATTATCGGACGCGAGCTTGCGGTAACCGGTTTGAGAAGCATTATTGCAGAACACGGTCAGGACGTAGGGGCCTCAAAACTCGGAAAATATAAAACCGGTTTTCAGATAGCTGCTATTATTCCTCTTTTGATGCATTATCCATATTTGGGTATCAATTTCCATGCGATAGGAATGTTCTTTCTCTGGATAGCGCTTGTTATGACTGTCTGGTCCGGATTAGATTATTTCGTTCACTTCTGGAAGCTATTTAAAAAGTAGATTTTGATGCACTAAGAGTGAGCATCTTCGCTACCCGGTTGCTTCATAATAAAATGTTATCGAATGATGAGAATAGTGAAGATAACATTGACTCATTCAATCATATTTTAATCACGCTTGAGTAATATTTTATATAATGCAGTTAGCTTTTTACAAGCCATCAATTTTATTTCTTGAACAAAAAAGTATGCATGTTATACTAAAATTTATTTGTTATGTTAATTTTTAAACAGAATGAGCCACTTTCAAAACGTTTCAGTTTGGTCAAGGTCAAGGCGGGTGAAAATTTTAACCGCAGGAATACATTTAGTATTTCGAGGATTAAAATTTTCTCCCAACGCAGAGATCGGCCAAAATGGGACGTTTTGAAACTGGCTCAGAATAATTAAACATATCAAACATTCAGGTACCTGAAAAATGATGAAAAATACACATCCCATACTGGATGCAGCGGATATAGAACGTATTATCACAAGAATGACCCATGAAATTCTTGAAGTTCATAAAGGCGCCAAAAACTTCTCGCTTATAGGAATTCAAACCCGCGGCGTTTTTCTGGCCAAAAGGATACAGGCATTAATAAAGAAAATCGAGGGTATCGAAATACCTGCGGGAACTGTTGATATCACTCTTTACCGTGATGACTGGACCAGAATAAGCCATAATCCCGTAGTTCAGGCTACCGATATTTTCTTCTCCATTGACGGAAAACAGGTTGTACTGGTGGATGATGTTTTGTTTACAGGCAGGACAATAAGAGCTGCTATGGATGCAATTATGGACTATGGAAGACCGGATCGTATCCAGCTTGCAGTACTTGTAGACAGGGGACACAGAGAGCTTCCTATTCAGGCAAATTATGTTGGCAAACACATTCCAACAGGTTTGCTCGAAACCATAAACGTGCTTTTGTCCGAGTACGACGGTATAGACAAAGTTGTTCTGGAAAATAAATAAATTATGGGCGTTAAAGATCATAAAAAACATGCCCCGAAAAGAATAAAAGTCGGTGTTATATCCGTTTCATCAACAAGAACTGAAAAAACCGATGAAAGTGGAAGCTGGATAAAAAAACTGGCGATTAAAGAGGGGCATGATATAATATTCTATCAGGTCGTACCTGATGATATATATAAAATAGCAGAGACTGTCAAAGTAGCTGTTTTTGAGCAAAAAGTTCAGGCGCTCCTGTTGACCGGAGGCACCGGAATAAGCAGCAAAGATGTTACAATTGAATCGGTTCGCCCCTTGTTTGAAAAGGAGCTGACAGCTTTCGGGCCTATATTCAGCCAGCTTAGTTTCGAAGAAATAGATTCGGCAGCGCTGTTATCCCGAGCCACAGCAGGAATTATAGGAAGCGCCATTGTTTTTTGTATGCCGGGGAGTTTAAAAGCCTGCAAGCTTGCTTGTAAAGCCCTGATTTTTCCGGAACTTGGGCATCTTGTAAAACATATCATGGAAGGATAGCGCTTCATGGGAAATATAGTCCGGGTATCCCAGAATCCTTTCCCCGGAACTCATATTTTGATGTTTCGGGGCGATGCGCAGACTATTACTCTTACTATCTCAGACCCTCTCAATGGAAAAGCTTGGCTTCGTACAAACATAGGTCAAGCAAAAACCTCAAGAAACGAAATAATAAGAGAGGTATTTCACGATGAACCTCCTCTTGGAAGAGACTGGTTTGACCTTCCAATGAAAAAAATCGATGAACTGACTTTTAGCATTACAGTGCCTCTTTGCGAAGTCGGGCATTTTGAAGCCAAATGTTATTTTCTGAAAAAAGATGATGTTGATCCAATCTGGCCTGACGGTCCCAATACCACAATAAATGTAGAACCTGCCGCAACCTGTTGTGCCAATATTATTTACAATGCTTTTGTACGGCAATTCGGACCCAATAAAGAAGGCAGGGGAGCTGCTGATCCAACACAAGTTAACTGGATACAAAACCTTGATGCAAAAGGATATACAGTAATTCCTCAGTCGGGCAAGTTTCGCGATCTCATCCGTGAACTTGATTTTATTATCGGAAAGCTGGGCTGCAGAGCTATTCAGCTTCTTCCTATTAACCCTACTCCTACAACATACGCCCGCATGGGCCGTTTCGGCAGTCCATATGCAGCATTAAGTTTTACAGCCGTAGATTCTGCTTTAGCCGAATTCGACACCAAAGCAACGCCGCTTGAACAGTTCATAGAGTTAGTTGATGCCATTCATGCCCGCAGTGCAAAAATTTTAATAGACATAGCAATCAATCATACCGGATGGGCAGCATCTTTGCATGAAACGAACCCTGAGTGGCTCGTGCGCAGCAAAGACGGCCATATTCAAGTTCCCGGTGCATGGGGTGTGCGCTGGGAAGATCTTACAATGCTAGATTATTCAAAGAAAGATTTGTGGGATTATATGGCGAACATATTTCTTACATGGTGCCGCAGAGGAGTTGACGGTTTCCGCTGCGATGCCGGTTATATGGTTCCACTTTCCGCATGGCGGTTTATAGTAACATTAGTAAGGGAACAATTTCCTGATACCATTTTCTTTTTGGAAGGACTGGGAGGAAGAATGTCCGTTACCCGCGACATTTTAAACTTGGGTAATTTTAACCTTGCTTATTCCGAATTGTTTCAAAATTACGACCGGGGCCAGTTGGAACATTATCTTCCCGGCGCAACAGCCATCTCCTCTGAAGACGGTATTCTTCTCCATTTTGCCGAAACCCATGACAATAACAGGCTTGCTTCACGTTCCAAAACATATGCCAGAATGCGCACCACACTATGTGCTCTTCTATCTTATGAAGGATCTTTCGGTTTTGCAAATGGGGTTGAGTGGTTTGCTACAGAAAAAATTAATGTGCACGAAGCATCTTCTCTTAACTGGGGAGCAGAAGATAACCAGGTTGATCATTTAAAGACACTTTCAAATATCCTTAAGGCTCACCCCGCCTTTTTTAACAAAACAGAATTGAGCTTGATCCAGCATGGCGAGGGAAATCATATTGTTCTTTTTCGCAACAATATTCCAACCGGCAAGAAACTGCTTATAGTTGCAAATCTCGATGATAACAATCAAACTCTTGCCTCATGGGATGCAAAAAAGGCCGGGATCAAGGAAACAACATATATTGACCTTCTTACATCAGAAAAAATTCATGTTGAATCCAGTAGCAATTATAACTCATACTTTCTTAATCCAGGCATGGTGCTATGCCTTACAAACGATGAAAATGATCTTGATCTTATAAAAATTAATGCTGAAAGAGATTTCATTGTACCTGAAAAAGTTGCAAAACAGAAAATGAATGCGAAGGCGCTTGATATTTTAAGAATATATAACGGAAATAACGATATAGGCGATTTCGATATCGAAAATGCATCAAACTCTCTCGCCGATAATCCAATAGAATATTGCCGGCGCCTCAATCCGTTTTCCGGTGAAACCAGAGTAAAAGTATGGAACTGGCCCAAAGATGTCAGGCGGGAAATCATGATACCGCCCTCATATTTTCTTATGGTAGTTGCGGATAAACCCTTTCAGGCCTTGATAGCAGACGGGAATTTTATCTTAGCAAATGAAGAAAGCCTGCCTCGATCAGATGGTTTATTTTTTGCGCTGTTCTCTCCTCTTCAAACTCCTTTAAAGCATCAACAACTGGTTTTGAAACTTACAGTTTACGAGTCAGGACAGGCAAAACACGTACAAGCGCCCCTTCTTTATCTATCGGAACCGGAAGAAGTCAGACTCAAAAGGGTGTTCAGTCGTTCCCAATTGCTTAAAAATCCAATCGGCATGCTTGATACGAACGGACGCGGTGCAATGTTGCATGTCCCTGTATTCTGGGGCACCTTGAATAGTAAATATGATGCTATTCTTGCAGCAAATACCAGCAGTGAATATCCTGTAGACAGACTTGTTGCTTTCTCAAGGTGCCGGGCATGGGTAGTATTCCAGGGCTTTTCACAAGACGTCTGTTCGGATTGTTTCGATTCCTTTGAATTTGATTACAAAGACGGCGGTCTCTGGCGCTATCGTATACCAACAAGCCAGGGGGAACATATTCATCTTAATATTAGACTTCACATGGTAAATGGTGAAAATTCAGTACGTATTGTTTTTACCCGTCCATATTCAAATAATCAGGATAGAAATTTATCTGACGATAAGGTGATAAAGCTTATATTAAGACCGGATATTGAATACAGAAATTTTCACGAAACGACCAAGGCTTTTAAAGGACCCGAACAGTTGTGGCCAGGTGCCGTGTCGTCAAAATCTTCCGGATTTATGTTTGCGCCTGAGGCAGAATTCGGGCTTTTTATGGATATATCAAAAGGCAATTTTTCTTTTGAACCCGAATGGCAGTATATGATCTTCAGATCTTTAGAAGACCAAAGAGGTCTTGATCCGAATTCGGATCTTTTTAGCCCCGGTTATTTCCAAACCTTTCTTAAAGGAGGAGAAGAAGTCGTTTTATCTGCCTGCGTTGATAGTAAAATTAAACATAAATCTTCCTGCCCGGAACCTGCCGAAACGAACGATTCATCTTTTAAAAAGCGGCATCCCGGCTTGAAAATCGAAGAAGCATTAACTTTAGCTCTCGACCACTACATAACCAGCAGAGGATCTTACAAATCCATAATAGCCGGATATCCCTGGTTTCTCGACTGGGGACGCGATTCTCTTATATTTGCAAGAGGAATGATTGCTGCGGGAAAGTATAAAGAAGCAGAGCTTGTAATAAAGCAATTTGCAAGGTTTGAAAAAGACGGAACGATTCCAAACATGATAAGTGGCCATGATGCCGCTAACAGAGACACTTCCGATGCCCCGTTGTGGCTTTTTATTGCGTGTTCTGATTTAGCCGGAGCCAAAGGAAAAGATTCTTTTTTAAACCGGAAAACAGATGACAGGGATATTCGAAGCATACTGATTTCCCTGGCTTCCCGTTTGATATCCGGCACGCCCAATGGAATTTACATGGATGACGATTCCGGATTTTTGTTTAGCCCGGCTCACTTTACATGGATGGATACCAACTATCCTGCATGCACTCCGAGGGAAGGTTATCCGGTAGAAATTCAGGCTTTGTGGTATAAAGCTTTATTGTTTCTTTCCGATATTGATACATCAGATTCTTCAAAAAAATGGAGTGCCCTTGCAGCAAGAGTTCAAAAATCTATTTATGAACTCTTCCCGCTCACGGGAGGTTATCTTTCAGACTGCCTTTGTGCCCCATCGGGAGTTTCTGCCAGAAAAGCCGAGAAGGACGATGCTTTGAGACCAAACCAGCTTCTTGCAATAACGCTTGGTGCTGTTTCGGATTTTACCTTGTGTGAACAAATCCTTTGCGCATGTGATGAACTTCTTGTTCCGGGTGCTATCAGAAGCCTTGCCGACAGGCGTGTAAACAGGCCTCTTGAGGTAAAACTTAACGGAACTGTTCTTAATGATCCGCATAATCCATATAAGGGAATTTATGCAGGAGATGAAGATATCAAGCGAAAACCGGCTTATCACAATGGAACGGCCTGGACATGGCTTTTCCCATCTTTTTGTGAAGCCTGGGCTATGACTTACGGCGATAAAGCAAAACGCAGTGCTTTATCTTTGCTTTCTTCTTCAACCCAACTTATAATGTATGGGTGCACCGGTCATGTGCCGGAAGTTGTTGACGGAGATTATCCCCACAAAGCAAGGGGATGCGATGCACAGGCATGGGGTGCAAGTGAGATGCTGCGTGTATGGATACAGCTTTCAAAATAAAAATATCTTATAAGGATTCAAGAGTTCAAGTGGTCAAGTGAATGGCGGCCGGCTCTATCCCAGTTAATATTATGCTGAACCGTATGGGAGAACTACAACCATTGAACCCCGGAATCCCCGAACTCTCGAACCCTATTATATATAGAGGATCATAAAACATGAAACATATACAGCCTTTTCAGGTTTTTCCCGTCATCCCGGAACCTCTGTCTTTTTTGGATACATTATCCCGGAATCTGTGGTGGAGCTGGCAAAACGATGCAAAAGAGCTTTATAAAAGAATTGATCCAAAGCTCTGGGAAAAATCGGAACAAAATCCGATTGTTTTTTTAACAAATACACCAAAAGAACGGCTCGAAGAGCTTGCAAAAGATGAGAGTTTTCTTGTTCATCAGAAACGAATCAGAGATAATTTTGTAATCGCTGTTCTTCAAAGGCTGAATGTGCCGGGTTCTCCATTCCAGCAAGATGATGTTATTGCATATTTTTCAATGGAGTTCGGCATTCATGAGTGTATACCTCTGTTTGCAGGCGGTCTTGGAGTACTTGCCGGAGATCATTTGAAAGCTGCATCCGACCTGATGCTTCCAATGGTTGGAGTAGGACTTCTTTACAAACATGGATACTTCCGCCAGTTTCTCAGCCAGGATGGAATGCAGCAGGAAGAATATCCTGAAACAGATCTGTATAAAATTCCGGTTGAAAAGGCGCTCGATCTGTCAGGAAAATCATTATACGTAACGGTAAACGGACCAAACGGCAATATTCGTGCGCGTGTCTGGAAGGTAAATATAGGACGCGTTCCTCTTTATTTGCTCGATACAAATTTGCCTGATAACCCTCCGGAAATAAGGGACATTACAGCCAATTTATATCCGGCTAATCAGAATAAGCGCGTGGCTCAGGAAGTATTGTTGGGTATAGGCGGCATGCGCGCTCTTGCGGCTATGGGAATATTTCCTACTGTAGTCCATCTCAATGAAGGCCATTGTACTTTTGCAAGCATTGAACGCATCGATCAAATTATTTCAAAACACAATGTAGATTTGAAAACAGCTCTTGAAATAGTGCCCCGTTCTACAGTTTTTACAACACATACTCCTGTGATTGCCGGCCATGACGTATTTCCCACAGACATTGTAAAACCATATCTGCAAATCTATAAAGAAAAGTTGGAAACAAGTGAAAAGGAAATCCTTTCATGGGGAAAACCTGCATGGAAAGATTCCGAAGGTCAGTTTTCAATGTTTATTCTTGGCCTGAAAATGGCTCAATATTGCAATGGAGTAAGTAAGCTTCATGGCTCTGTTGCCCGTAAAATGTGGTCTCATGTTTGGCCGGAAAGGCCGGTTGATGAAATACCCATAACACATATCACCAATGGTGTTCATGTGCCTTCATGGATATCCCATGAAATTTCGCTTCTATTAGACAGATATCTTGGTTCCGGATGGAATAAACACCCATGGGATCCTGCACTTATGAACCGCATCGACGGGATTTATGATGAAGAGCTCTGGCATATCCATGAAATAAACCGTACCAGGCTTGTTCGAAAATGCCGCGAACTTATGATAAAACAATATGAGAAGCGCAACACTCCTAAATTGATTATGAACGATGTAGAATCAGTGCTAGACCAGGATGCATTGACGATTGTGTTTGCCCGAAGATTTGCAACATACAAAAGATCTCATCTTTTGTTTATGGATCCCGAACGGCTTGAATCAATTCTCACCTCCAAAACACATCCCGTGCAAATTATTTTTGCAGGGAAAGCTCATCCAAAAGACCAGGAAGGAAAGGATCTTATAAAATATGTGATAAGATTTGCACAAAAGCCTGAGTTGAGGCATCACCTGATTTTTCTCGAGGATTACGATATCAATATAGCAAGAATGCTTGTTCAGGGAGCTGATGTCTGGTTGAATACTCCCAGGCGTCCTTTTGAAGCTTGCGGCACTTCGGGAATGAAATCCGCAATAAACGGAGGGCTCAATGTTGGCATACTTGACGGGTGGTGGTGTGAGGGATATTCCGAAGGAAGAGGCTGGCGAATAGGAAAAGGAGAAGAATATTTTGACTCGGAGTATCAGGACAATGTTGAAAGTCAGGCATTGTATAATGTGCTATCAGATGAGGTTATCCCTTGTTTCTATGACAAGAAAAACAACAATTACTCGCAAATATGGTTGAGTAAAATGAAAGAATCCATGAAAATGGCTATGCAATATTTTTGCAGCCATGTAATGGTAGCAAATTACAATAAAAAATTTTATATTTCATCAGCTAAAAACAACCGGGATCTTCTATCAAACAATAGTTCAAAAGCAAGAGCGCTTTCATTTCAGAGAGAGCGTCTTCAATCACTTTGGAAACTTATCAGCATAAAACCGCCTAAAAGGAAAGATCAGGGTCCTTTTCGTGTTGATGATACTATTTATGTTTCAACTGAAGTCTTTCTTGGCGAAATTATTCCCGAAGAAGTAGAAGTACAGCTTTATTATGGCCGTATACAATCCGTTGATTCAGTAACTGATGGTAAAGCAGAAATAATGACTGTTGAAAAAAATCTGGGGAATGGCAACTATATTTATAACTGTGCTATAACTTGTTGTGATACCGGAAGATTCGGCTTAACAGCCAGAGTAATGCCAAAAGGTGATGAATGGATAAAAAGCACCCAGGAATTTTTAACCTGGGCATAATTGATTTATAAAAAACAATCTATAATTATTAACAATTAAGGAATTAAAATCTATATTCCCTGGTCAGGGTTTATATATTCTATAATAAGGATAAAGTAATGTCTGTAGGTTCTAAAACAAATCCACGCATACTTATCGTAACACCTGAAGTAACTCATCTTCCTGAAGGAATGGGAAACGTTTCCAATTATTTTACTGCAAAAGCCGGCGGGCTTGCCGATGTTTCAGCAGCATTAATAAGCTCATTGTTCGAACATGGAGCAGACGTGCATGTAGCTCTTCCTGATTACAGGGAAATTTTTAACGCTCAGCTTGCCCGTATTTTTGGTAAAGAATTGGATTTAATCCGCAGGAAAATACCTGAGGAAAGAATTCATCTTGCTGAAGACAAGGTGTTTTACTATCTAAATCACGTTTATTCCAGCTACGGGTGGGAAAATCTGAAAATAGCTCTATCCTTCCAGCGTGAAGTAATAAATAATATAATTCCGCGTGTGAGACCGGATTTGATTCATTGCAATGACTGGATGACCGGTCTGATACCTGCCATGGCAAGAAAGCTTGGGATACCCTGCCTGTTTACCATACATAATATTCACACAACTAAAACTTTTCTTTCAAATATCGAAGATGCAGGTATTGATGCAGCTTCCTTCTGGCAAAATTTTTATTATGAGAAAATGGCTTATGATTACTGGGGAACCCGCGAATCAAATCCTGTTGACCTGCTTACAAGCGGAGTTTTTGCGGCTCATTATGTAAACACGGTAAGTCCGACTTTTTTAAATGAAATAATTGAGGGAAGACACCCTTTTGTCGAGCCTTATCTTCGGCAGGAACTGTTAAATAAATGGCATTCAGGATGTGCAGCAGGAATTTTGAATGCTCCGGACCCTACTTTTAATCCATCCAAAGACAATGATATTTTCTTCAAATATGGAATAGATGATTTTGCAAAAGGAAAAGTTAAGAATAAACAAGCTTTTCAGAAAACGCTGGGGCTTATAGAAGATGACCGGGCTCCTTTATTTTTCTGGCCATCCAGGCTGGATTCAATACAGAAGGGGTCGGAGCTTCTTGCAAAAATTCTTTATGACGTCGTCTCTTCTTACTGGGATTTAAATCTTCAAATCGTTTTTGTGGCAAACGGAGAATATCAGCAGCACTTCAAAAACATCGTTGACTTTCATCATTTGAATAACAGGGTGGCAGTGTGTAATTTTGATGAAAGACTTGAACGCATTGCATATGCCGCATCCGATTTTGTGCTTATGCCCTCTCGTTTCGAACCATGCGGGCTGCCACAGATGATAGGAGCTATTTATGGATCTCTGCCGATTGCTCATAACACAGGCGGGCTGCATGACACAATAACAGACCTTGATGTGACAAAAGAAACAGGAAATGGATTTTTATTCGATCATTACGATACACAGGGACTTTTTTGGGCGATTAACCAGGCAATGACTTTTTATAAAATGCCTTCAAAAGTTAAACAAAAACAAATAAAAAGAATCATGCGGCAAAGCATTGACAGTTTCAATCATTCCGTTACAGCTAAACAGTATATAAACCTTTACGAGAAGATGTTACAGCGTCCACTCACAACTACTTCTTGATAAATATAGCGATTGGAAGTGACAATGACAATTAAAGAAAGATTTTATAAAAACGATCCTTTTCTACAACTTTACCGGGATGCTATTGAAAGCCGGATAACGAATATAATTGAAAAAGAAGTTCTTCTTACCAAAGGCAATAAAACTCTTGCTGATTTTGCCTCCGGCCATAATTACTTCGGTCTTCATTTTTCAAATAACCAATGGACTTTCAGAGAGTGGGCTCCGAATGCCAATTCTGTATTTTTGATCGGAGAGATTACAGGCTGGCAGGAATTAGACAAATACTCATTAAATAGAATCAGCGATTCCGGTGTATGGGAAATAGTGCTTGCTGAAGAAGACCTGAAGCATAAGGATTTATACAGACTGAGGATTCATTGGCCGGGCGGTGAAGGAGACAGGGTGCCGTCTTATGCAAACCGTGTGGTTCAGGATCCGCATACTCTTATTTTCAATGCCCAGGTCTGGTTTCCCCTGCTTCCATACAAATGGCGTTTTTCCGGTTTTAAATGTTTCAAAGATGCCCCTTTTATTTATGAAGCCCACATAGGTATGGCTCAGGAAGAAGAAAAAATCGGCACTTACAGAGAATTTGCAGATAAAATTCTTCCACGTATCATAAATTCCGGTTATAATATTATACAGCTTATGGCAATCCAGGAACACCCGTATTACGGCTCTTTCGGATATCAGGTTTCTAATTTTTTTGCCGCTTCATCGCGCTTTGGAACTCCAGAAGATTTAAAAGAACTGATCGATTCTGCGCATTCGGCAGGTATAGCCGTTGTCATGGATATAATACATTCCCATGCCGTTTCTAACGAAGTCGAAGGTTTAAGCCGGTTTGACGGCACAATGCACCAATATTTTCATGATGGGCCTCGCGGAATGCATAACGCATGGGATTCCAGATGCTTTGATTATAACAAGATAGAAGTTCTTAACTTTTTGCTTTCAAACTGCAAATACTGGTTGGAAGAATATCATTTTGACGGATTCAGGTTTGACGGAATCACTAGCATGTTATATCTCCACCACGGCCTGGAGGAAAAATTTAGCTCATATGATGGTTACTTTAGTCGTGATGTTGATGAAGATGCCCTGACCTATCTCGCCCTTGCAAATAAGCTGATACATGATATCAGGCCTGATGCAATAACGATAGCTGAAGATATCAGCGGAATGCCGGGACTCGCAGTTCCAATATCAGAAGGTGGTTTCGGTTTTGACTACCGCTTTGCCATGGGGATACCCGACTTCTGGATACGACTTGTTAAAGATTCCTATGATGAAGACTGGCCGACCGGTCATCTCTGGTATGAACTTAACAACAAACGTATAGAAGAAAAAACAATAAGTTATTGCGAGTCACATGATCAGGCTCTTGTTGGAGATCAATCCCTTATTTTCAGACTAATCGGCGTTGCTATATTTGATCATATGACTAAAGGTGATAATGATTTTCGTGTCGACAGAGGAATTGCCTTGCATAAATTAATCAGGCTGATCACTTTATCTACAGCAGGAAACGGTTATTTGAATTTTATGGGAAATGAATTCGGGCATCCGGAATGGATAGATTTCCCAAGGCAAGGCAACAACTGGTCGTACCACTATGCCAGACGCCAATGGCATCTTGTTGACGATTCTTTATTAAAATATCATCTTCTTGCAAATTTTGATCGCGATATGATTGCCGTAGCAAAGCAATATAATCTTCTGGAGTCTTCAGCTCCATTGCTTTTATATGAAAATACATATGATAAAATTATTGCCTTCAGGAGAGCCGGCCTTTTATTTGTTTTTAATTTTCATCCAACCTGTTCTTTTACAAATTACTGCTTTGACGCTCCTCCCGGGACCTACCATATGATTTTTGAGAGTGATGCCCTGATATATGGAGGACATGGCCGCCTTATTCCAGGACATGAGCATAAAACAATTTGCGGTGAAGCAAAAAACTCAAAGCGTCAGTTTATCAGCCTTTATCTTCCTACACGTACCGGGATAGTACTGAAATATAGCGAATGACGAATGGAAAATAATATACTTCGGAGCCAATTGCAAAACGCCTCATTTTGGCCGATCTCTGCGTTGAGCTCAAATTTTAATCCTCGAAATACTCCATGTATTCCTGCGGTTAAAATTTTCGCCCGCCTTGAGCTTGACCAAACTGAAACGTTTTGAAACTGGCTCTTCGATTTAAGCTCTTCTGAGGTTTATTGCGAGATATTGCGACTATTTTGTTTGAAATGATGAAAGTATTTCATAACTCTTTCAACGTAGTCTTCAGTTTCCTTAAAAGGTGGGATGCCTTTGAAAGAGGCAACAGCACCAGGTCCTGCGTTATATGCAGCCAGCGCCAGATCAAGATTCCCATCAAACCGTTCTATAAGTTTCTTGAAATATCGTGTCCCGGCTAAAATATTTTCTTTCGGATCAAAGGGGTCTTTTATTTTGAAGGCTTTTACGTTTTCAGGCATTATCTGCATTAATCCAAGTGCTCCAGCGCTTGATACAGCTTTGGGGTCAAAATCGGACTCAGCCTTTATTACGGCCTTGAGCAAAGGGAATGAAATGCCATGTTTCTTTGAAGCTTCTGTAATCACATGATCATATGCATTAGATTGGTATAATGATAAACGGGGTTTTGGTGTTTTCTCATGTATATCTTTAATAAAAAGGCGATAGTTAATTGACGGATTTGTGGGAACATTAGTAAAATGTATCGTACCGTTTTTATCAATATATTTATAAATATCAGCAAAGGCTAAAGAGATAAAGCCGGAAATAAGTACCGCAATAATAGCACAAATACCAAGCCGTGCTGACTTTGCTGCAAGACCACAGGATAACCCGCTTTTTTGCCCAGATTTTGCGCCAGGTTCAAATTCCAATTTTCGAAATATTCTATGTCTTCCTGTAGTTGAAATTCTATCCTTTCTTATCTCCGGGCAAATTCGAAGATTCTTTAAATGTCTCATCGCTCTTTTTATAAAAGAATTATTAAGCATCTCTCAAGCCTGAATTAGAATAACTTTCATTAAATATCTTTGTATATCTTTTAATTCTTTTATCATTATACACTAATATCAGCATAACTCAATTAAAATATGAAATCGGAATAAAATCAGTATATTTCATATTGAATCTCGTAAAGTATTTTACATATACCTTACCAAAGCATAAGCCATAAGCAACATGGTATAAAATATCAGGTCATCAAAAATGCTTTTTTTCAAGTCTGGCAACAGATTCTATATGGAAGGTATGCGGAAACATATCAACCGGCTGTACTTCCATAACATCATAATAATCCTTCAAAACGAAAAGATCTCTTGCAAGGGTTGCCGGGTTGCAGGAAACATAAACGATTCTTTCGGAAGCTATATCAACAACCTGCTTTACTACATCTTTGTGCATCCCTACTCTTGGCGGATCAATGATAATGACGTCAGGCTTTTTTTCAATCTTTGAAAGGCTGTTTTTAATATCTCCGGTTATAAATGTGCAGTTTGATATGCCGTTTATTATACAATTATTTTTGGCATCCGATACGGCGCTTTCAGAAATCTCAATGCCGGTAATTTCACTGGCATCTGCTGAAAGAAAAATAGGAATAGTGCCTGTCCCGCTGTATAAATCAATAACTGTTTGTTTGCCGGAAAGCTGAGCAAACTCCTTTACTTTGTTATATAAAATTTGCGCTCCTTTTGTGTTTGTCTGAAAAAAAGAATTTGCCGATATTTCGAATTCAAAAGCTCCGAGTTTATCTTTTATATAAGAAGATCCGGCAAGAATATTCTCGTATTCTCCAACAGCTATGCCAGCTTTGCTTGAAGTAATATTGTTTATTACAGACACTACATCGGAGTATTTTTCAACAAGCAAATCGGAAAGAGGCTCAACAATACTTTTCTCTTCCGCAGAAGTAATAATATTAACCATCCATTTGCCATATGCTGCCGAATTCCGCAGCATAAGAAAACGCCAGAACCCTTCATGGGATCTAAGCCCATATACCGGTATATCGGAATTTTTTATAAAATTCTTTACATCATTTAAAATTAAATTTCCCTTTTCCGGCTGCAAGAGACATGCTTTTATATCAAGCACTTTATCAAAAGTACCCGGAACATGAAGTCCTAATGCGAAACCGGCGGTTTTTTCTCCCGGTATAAAATTTAAAGGTAATACCCATTCTTTGTCTGAACAGGAAAATTCCATCTTGTTTCTGTATCCAAAGATCGATTCTGACGCAATCACAGGATGTACTAAAATATCTTTTAATAAACCAATATGCTCCAAAGCTTCTTTAACATGCTGCTGCTTATAATAAAGCTGCCGATCATAATTTAGAAACTGCCACTTGCAGCCTCCGCAATAACCGCTGTATTCGCAAGGCGGAACAGTTCTGTCTGGAGATGGTTCAATAATTTCTACTGCGGTTGCTTCTGCAAAACTCTTCTTTTTTTTTATTATGCGCGCTTTAACCCGGTCTAAAGGAACAGCCTTATCCACAAAAACTGTAAACCCGTCAACTTTGGCTATTGCTTTTCCGCCATAGGCCATGCCGGTAAGTTCAAGATCAATAAAATCACCTTTTTTTAATCCCATGTATTGTCAACCTCTGATAAAATTTGCTCCAGGCAATAAAGCCCGGTATGAATATATAACACCTCAAATATTCTGCTCAATCTATCCGGGCAAATTTGTTAAAATACCATTAATACAAATTGCCTTGATACTGCTTATAGAACCTGGAAACTCTGAAGGATCACCCTTCACCGCTATAAAAGTAGCTGGCTTTGCTTTAGCGATGAGACCAAATTCTTCTATGCCAAGTAATGTTGCACCGTTAAAAGTTGCGCATTTCACAGCTTCTGCTAATGAATACCCCGCCATTATCAATAAACCAAGCTCTTCTATTACTGCCGAACCATGGTGAACGCCGGTACTTCCTGCATCTGTGCCAAGTGCAATTGTAATTCCAAATTTTCTTGCCATTGAAATCTGTTTGAGCTGATGCTCAAGATTCATGCGGGTAACATCATACTCAATGCTTTTCTTTTCCATATGTTCAGAATATGCTTTCATGGTGCAAGCGGTCGGAACCCATGTAATATTTTTTTCAGCCATTAATCTCAGGTTCTCATCTCCCATGAAAAAACCATGCTCTATTGAATGGCAGCCGGAAACCAGAGCAAACTCAACCGGTTTTTTCCCGTTTGCATGCACCATAACCTTAAGACCGAGTCTTTCGGCAATTTTTACTGCATCCGACAGCTCTTTGATGCTAAATTGAGGATTGGTTTCTTTGCCGAATTCTTTAAGGCTGTTTAAACCCGAATTTACTATCTTAATATGATCTGTTTTATCCGAACAGTTTTTTATTTCTTCTGCAAGAGAGCAATATTTTTCCGGCAGCCTTCCAATCAAGCCTCCATATCTTCCTGCCTTGTGCCATGCTTTTCCTGCAACTTTAATCTTAACCGGAGAGTTTATAATGTCATGACATTCATTTAAGTATCGCAATGCATGAGCGTATTTATCACCACCGTCTCTTACAGCTAAAACACCATGAGACAAATGTTGGGCAATATGATTTGAAATGATGACTTTTGCATCAGCAAAGTTTATATCAAGCTGATTTTTTCTGACTATCGAATCATTAGTTCCTGACATGCAAAGATGGACATGGCTGTCAACCAATGGTGGAAGAATAGTGCATGAAGACAAATCTGCTGCTGCTTTTATTGAGGGATCTTTAAATCCTGATTCATTTATGGAAACAATATTTTCCTTTTCAATGCCAAGCCTTACATTTTTTAAAACAGGACCGCCGCTTCCATCTATTAGCCAACCTGCATCTATAAATTTTATATCAGACATACGCCCCTGATGACGGACCTTGATTGTGTGAAACAACAAGCTCTTTTCTGATAAGATCAAGCGCAGTATAGGCAAATATCTTTTTATTCATCATGCGGTTACGGAAATTAAAATTAAAAGTAAAACCCTTAACATCATCGGGAGTCGCAAGACCCATGCAAACGGTTCCTACCGGCTTATTCTCGGTGCCTCCCGAAGGTCCGGCAATTCCGCTGGTTGAAAGGCCATACGTTGAACCTGCAAGTTTTCTTGCACCAACAGCCATTTGCTTTGCCGTTTCTTCGTGCACGGCTCCATACTGATCTATTGTCGCCTTTTCCACTCCCAGCACTTTTATTTTGGAATCGTTAGAATATGTAACACCGGAAAAACGGAAATAGTCCGAACTGCCGGAAACATTAGTAAGCATATCCGAAATCAAACCGCCCGTGCAGCTTTCGGCAACAGCGATTGTGGCATTATTGATTTTCAGAAGATTTCCTACCACAACTTCCATTGATTCGCCCTGAGGTGAAAGCACTTTATTGCCGAATATGTTTAAAACCTTTGCGCAAGCTTCATCAAGAAGTTTAATAGTCTCATTCTCATCTTTTCCCCTTGCATATAATTTCACATGAATCTCGGGAAAGGTCGCCCTTAAGCCAAATTTTATACCTGGAAATTCTTCGATAAATGGTAACAGATTTTCGTTTACTGCTGCTTCTGTTAGACCGAAGGTGGATATATTTTTAATAATACTGTATTCTCTTATTCCTTCCTGCAGCTTATTGATTCTTGGAATTACCGTTTCGGAAAGCATCTTTTTCATTTCATACGGAACACCCGGAAGAAAGAAAAACAGGCATTTTCCTGTTTTCATTGCAAAACCGGGAGCTGATCCCACCGGGTTATCCAGGCATTCGGAACCTTTTGGAAGCATAGCCTGTTTTTTGTTTAATGCATTCATAAGACGCTTTCTTTTTTCAAAGAAATTTTCCACTGTTTTTAAGGCAGCTTCATCAAGACACATATCCACCCCGGCTGCAATTGCCGCAGCTTCGGCAGTTATATCGTCTGTTGTTGGTCCAAGCCCACCTGTAACAACGGCAAAATCCGAACGTGCCCCGATCTCCTTTATTATCGAAGAAATGGCGACAAGATCATCTCCTACGGTACTATGCCTTACAACTTCAAGACCCGCATCCTCAAGCGCCTGAGCGATGTAAGCCGAATTGCTGTCAATCAATGCTCCTGAGCGAACCTCGTCACCCGTTGAAAGAATCTCCGCTATCATATCCAAATCATTCCTTTAACTATCAGATATTAAAAACTATTATTTGTTACATAAAACAAATTGAAATATTTTTCCCAAAGATTAATATATCAAATCATATTCGGCAAGTTATAAATCTTAATCATGAAGATGTTCTTTCAGGCAGGTGCTACGGTAACTGATTTCTACAATGGGAATTTCCCATTGGCTGCAACGTACATTTGCTTTATATTCCGGTTGCACATCTGCGGCCTTCCGGGTTACCAAGCCAAGTACAGTAATCTTTTCAATGGTATGTACTTTATCCCGCCAGTCTTTTGCAGCATCTTTTGAAAGCTGTGCGACCGCAACTCCGTCAAAAGAGAAAAGCCTCAGATTGCCGGAAGCTTCTTTTAAATGCAGTTTTTCACCGCAGCAAAGCTTTTTAAGACTATCGTGAATTTTCGCCTTCTCCGGAAACTTCCCGGCAAAGTCAAGAAAAAGATGCTTCATTCCAAGAATGGCAGTATGGCAAAATTGATATAGCTCACATTCATCGGCAGAAACGGTAATCTTCCTTTCGACAAGACAATCTGCCCATATCATCGGCGCATGGGGGTTTTTGGTATCTGCACATTTAAACAGGGTTAAGGTATCTTTTGCCCGTGTCATAGCCACATAATACAGCCTGCGCTCTTCCTCAACTTCCATCTGATTCTGATATGATCGCCAACCGCCGTCAAGCACAAACACATGCGAAAATTCCAGCCCTTTTCCGCCATGCACCGTGCTCAGATACACGCCATGCCCGAAACGCTGCTCTCTTTTCTGATCGGCAAGTGATTCATATATGAAAGCTATCACAGCCTGGACAAATACTTCCGAATCCCCTGTTTCCTCTTTCCATGCTTCAAGAAGACGCAGGATCTCTTTGCCCCAGTGATTCAGCAAAGAACCGGTTTGTATCTTATATAAATCAATCAGAGTTGACGCTTTTCTAAGCTCATTATTTATTTGCGCAAGAGTTGCCAGAAAATTTACTACTTCTCTGATCCTTGAAATTGGAAATGATGATTCGCGATCAAGAGCATAACTGAAAGCGATTTCGTTTTTTTCAAGCGCTGTGCGAACCATGGACAATTGAGGAAAATTTAATCCGTTTCTTGCAAATACGGCTATATGAGCCTCATCAGTTTCAGGTGATATCTTTTTAAGCCGCTTTATCTCGCTCACAACAGCAGCCGCCTGCTCCGCGCTGTTTTTTATTGAAAATATCTGAATATATCCTCTGGAAACCGGATCTTTTACTTCCCAAATTCCTCCGGGAGGGTTGTCTTTTCGCAGTACGTCAATGCGAATGGGATGTTCGGTTTTCATCCTGACTCTGTTATGGCAGATAAGAGAATTTGCGGCATTTATTATATTTTTAGTGCTTCGGTAATTATCAACAAGATGATAAATCCTGGCATTATAATCTTTTTGGAATCGGCGGATAAACTCGACATTTGCCTTTCTAAACCCGTAAATACTTTGATCATCATCACCCACCGCAAGAATGCTTAATTTTCTGTCGGGATCTTTAAGCGTCCGGCCTGCAAGTACTGAAATAAGATGATATTGCTGCTGATCTATATCCTGGTATTCATCCACAAGAATATGCCGATACCCGCCCATCAAGCGATCACGAATATTATCAGGCTCGATCCCATGCAATTCCTTATGGCCGCTTAAAAGGTCAATGGCCTCAAGGATAATATCCTCAAATGCCTTTGTGAGCGATTCTTTCTCTTTAGAAATTGCACCATCGTTTTGTGCAAATGATCGTCCGGCGATTCGCATGGCAAGAGCATGATAGGTTAAGACAGTAACATCGCGCGCTTCATTTCCGATCAAATCCCAGAGGTGTTTTCGAATTGAAAGAGCTGCGCTGTGATTAAAGCAAAGCGCAAGAATACTTCCCGGCGGAACTCTCTCAACCCTTAGCAGATAGGCGCATCTGTGAATGACCACCGTGGTTTTTCCCGATCCGGGTCCTGCAAGAATTAAAATATTATCTTCGGGTGAGCTGCATACAATCGATTCCTGTATCGGATTTTTAAGTGACTCCACAATACGCCCGTAAGACGCAGCACTGGTGGCCCGTTCAATTTCTTTATGATTATCAGGGAAAAACCGTTTGATAAAACCTTTTCTGTCCATAGTAAAATATGCTGTTACCAAAGCCAGAGCCTGCCTGATTTTTTCCATGCCCAGGCGCGCGTATTCATTCATCACATGTACCTGGAATATTTTCTGCTCGTAATGCTGTTCCAGCGGCTCATAATCGCCCTTGCCGTATCTTCGCAAACGCGATTCGGGAAGCAACCGGATAGTAAGGGCTTGCCGGAACACCGAAAGTCCTTTTTGCAGAATAATCACTTTTTGTTCATGCAGAAAAAGCAGCCCCCTTTCGATAGCAGCCAGCATCTTTTTATCTTCCACAACAATTGTCAGATCACGACGGATGGCTTCTGCCATATCATCGCTGGAAAATTCAACAAGTATTTCCGCCTGGCTCTTTCTGTCCTCCGGAATGCGATCATAAATGGCTTTTAACAGAATATAGGCAAGATTACGACGGCGGCTGTCTATTTCGCTGATTTCAAGCCAGCTTCTTTGAAGTTTCACGCGATATTGATCCTGATAGGCATGTCTGAACTGAATACTTCCCTGCCGCTCGGCAAATCCGGTACCGTCTCTTGCAATACTGGTAAGAAGCGTTCGGAGCAGTTCAGGATTTGTGTCCGCATATCCTTCATTAATCAGACGCTGGTTAAGTTTTCGAATATCAAGAGAAACCCATTCGCCGGTTGTTTCCATCGGATGTTCTTCTCTTAAAATTCGAATCATCGCCTGATCAATTTCACATACCGTATCTAAAATATGGCGCGCATTGTTTTTCCCTTTTGGCCGGATATATGCAGACATCAAAATTCCGCTTTGAATGATTCCCTGCTCGGCCATCTGGTGTAAAATATGAATTATTCTTCTGGTATCGGAAATAATATCATGGGTAATTCCTTCAATGCCTCCAAGGTATTCGGCAATCTGATCCGCGCTCATGCCGTCATCCGGGTCTGCATTCATAAGGCAGCGGATCACAGATTTCCAGACCAGGCGGTTTTGAACAGATAAATTGAGTTTGTCAAGTTGCGGCCCGATTTCCTCCATGGTTTTGAATTTCGGCTTTCCCTGAAAAATACTGGTTCTGTTTTCGTTTCTTAAGAGATAACCGGCCCTCTCCAGCCATGCAACTGCGGTGATTACTTTAGTACCGGCCCCGTAATCATTTCCTGTAAAACTTGTTTCCACATCTTCCTGGCGGAGAAGTTCACCGGTTGTAATGATGATTTCCTGATTTTCATTGCGCTTAGCCGCACGAAGACCCCTTAAAATCTGGACGATGTCCCGGCGATGCAGCTTGGACAAAGCCCCGAGTTTAAACTGGGTTTCAATATCGGATTCATCATAAAGCAATACGCAATCCGCATCCTGCGTATCACGTCCGGCACGGCCTGCTTCCTGGAGATAGTTTTCAAGAGAACCCGGAATATCCGCATGAATCACCAGGCGCACATCATTTTTGTCGATTCCCATTCCAAAGGCGTTAGTAGCACAGATAACCGGCACATCCCCGTTTAAAAAAGCCTCCTGGATATACCGCTTTTCAGGCGCTTTCAATCCGGCATGAAACGCCTCGGCCCTCCATCCCTGCTGCACCAGAAAATCCCTTACTTCTTCCGTTTTGTTTTGTGTGGCACAATAGATAACCGCACTGCCTTTTGCAGGCTTTCCGATCCGTTCTTCAAGAAGTGCGTGAACCCTGGCATATTTTTCATGGCTGCTAACAGTCTGAACCTCAAAGCGCAGGTTTTCCCTTTCAATTCCTCCTTGAAAGACCGCAAGATCCTGCCCGAGCTGATCCTTAAAATGAGCTAGTATTTCTTCAATAACTTCCGTTTTTGCCGTTGCCGTGTAGCATGCAACAGGTGGTATGGAAGAAGACTGTTCTTTCGAAAATTCACGGATAAACCTTGCTGCATACAGATAATCAGGGCGGAAATCATGGCCCCATTTGGAGATACAATGCGCTTCATCAAACACCCAGCAGCCGATTTCTCTTGACTTAAGCGCTTGCTTTACCGAACGGTTCCGAAGCTGCTCAGGCGATATATACAATATGCCGATATCACCAAGGCGCACCTGTTCAAGGATTGAGCCACGCTCAGGCATTGTCAGCATTCCGTTGATTGCTTCCACATCATTGGTATTAAGCGTTCTTTTAAGACTGTCTACCTGGTCTTTCATGAGCGCCTGTAAAGGAGAAATCACCACGGTAAGAAGGCCTCTTCTGTGAAACCTCACAAAGCCCGGCAATTGGTAGCAGATTGATTTACCAAAACCTGTGGGCAAAATTCCCAAAAGCGGCTTATCTTTCATGCCTTCTGCTGCAATCTCATACTGAAGGGGTGAGCCGGACGGAAGCATCCTGAAATCATCGTAGCCGAAATATTTTTTCAGTTGTGCTCTGGGATTGTGGTTTATCAAACAATATTGGCAAGTATCATCATCGCATGCATCATCGCGCAGTTTTTTAAGAATAGGCGACAAACCATTAAACCGGTGTCTCACCCAGGATGGTATTACAGAATTTCCTCCGGCAACCCTAAGCCATGCAAGACAATAAGCAAGCACAGGCCGATCACCGGGATTTGCCAAAAATGCCGGAATAATTTTTTCAAGCTGGTTGGGGCACACTTCAGAAGTTGTTTTCTTTTGAAAAACTGCAAATGCTTCTTGCTCAGTTATAAGATTTGAAGCGCCCAAACAGCGAAATACTTCAGCAAGGGCTTCTCCCCTTAAAGTATTATTTGCCGTATGTGCTTTGTTAAAACAAAACCTGTAAAAAGAAAGTATTTCGGGCTCGTTTTCAAAAAGCTTCGAAAAACTTTCCCATTGATCCAAAAACACCGAGCCTGCCAGGCGGGCATCATAAACCGGATTGTTTAAACAATCCGAGACAAGCTTGTAGTCTTTAACAAGCCGGTGATATGGATTTTCCGGAAAGGCAAGCGGCGAAAGATAAAGGGTGTCTACAATCGGAAGATCAGTAAAGCCAAGATCCGAAGTAAAGCTTTTAACAACAGGCAGGTCGTGGGCAAGTATATTGTGCCCAAGCAAAAATTTGGCACCGTAACAAAATCTATCCAGATCTTTTATGGCCGTCTCAATTTTAAAGTTTCCTTTACGCTCAAATGTCTGATCCCCAAAAACAGCGCCTATATGAAAGATCCTGTTTTGCCCCGCAATCTCAAGATCAATCAGGACACATTCTTTAAGAAACTCTTTTGCCGCAGCCTCTCCATCCCACTTTGAAACAGCCCGGCTATTGTCAATGTCTACTGCCATATTGATTATGCTTTTATATGCATTGATTATTATTTAGCATTACTGATGTATCAATCTTTACAGATTATGGCTCAGTATTTTTAATATGTCCTCAGCCTCATTATCTTTAAGCGTTTCTATTACTTTTCTTTGATGTTTATGCGAAATACTCTTAAATAGTTTAACCAACTTCGGCCCGTCCATACTATGGATACACAATCTCAATACTTCTAAACCGGCTTCAATATCCTTTACCAATGATCATGAGTTTGGGTAAAATACCTGCATCATCCAAACGTCTTAATACCTCAATGCAAATATTATATTGCCTCTTGTCCACGCAATGCACCCCTTAAAAATTTTATCTGCTTTTTAAGCTGAGACAGAAGCTTTCTATATTTTGCGCGAAGCTCTTTTGCTCTCGCATATTCTTCAATAAGGGCTTCAGACACATTTTTCCCTTTATATATGAACTTAACTTTTCCATTTTCACGCATCACAATATAATAATATTCATGTTCTTTGATTTTCTTTTTTATTAAACTGCCGACAGGCATTTTTTTTAATTCTTCCTCATATTTCACCTGCATTCTGATGGAATTTTCTAATTCTTCTTTTAATACACCTTTTATTGCCATATCAATCTCCGTTACCATACAAAATGAATATTATAATAAAGTGTATGGTAACTTAAGTCAATAAACAAAATACCATACAGTATGACAAGTTAGCCAATTTGTATGGTAATCTTTATATCCATATTCTATGAGATATTGAGTTGAAGCTCATTGTTCAGCATGAAGTCAAATGATGATTTTAATGCTTCCGAAAACAGCGAATACTCCCATAATGATATTCCATGGGAAACTACTGAGGATGGAGATATTATTCAATATGAAGCAGTATTTTATAGGACTTTGCCTTATTCAGTGAGAAATCGTTAGGAGTTGTTCTAATCTCAGAGTCAGGAATTGAAACTCCCAGGATATACAAAGCATAAAAGTTTGCCTGCAAAGCTCTGAAGGGGCGAGGAGTAATGAGCGGCATAAGAATCATATATGCATATTTTGAAAAAGAAGATGCTATTGAATTTATAGAAATCTATTTTAAGGGTGATAAGGAAAACGAGGATAAAAAACGGATTAAAAAATATTCTGGCTAATTTTCTCTGTGAATTGTGACATATTTAATAAGAACAGGAGCCGGCCCAGAATTCATCGGCATTGAATAGTTGACTATCTAATAATATAAAATTATTTGATTTTTATAAAGATAACGGTGTAAATAAAAGAGCATTCAGGAAGCGGATTATGACCCCATGGCTTTAACTACGCGTTATGTAAACGATGAAAACATGAACTACATATAAAAATATACTAAAAACATGGATAAAATAATTGAATCAATATTGGAACTGATACCGTTTGGCTATCTATTTGAGCTTATCGGATTAAGCAAGGAGCTTAGTGCCGGATTGTCGGTATTGGTTGCTGCTATTTTACTTTATATTATAGGTATTTTTATTAAGAAGTTGCAAACTTATATCAAGAATAAGAATACTGCTGCCGATTTGAACCCATATTTTAGCTATTTAAATGTAAAAAAATCAACGGAGTTGTTTATACAAACACGAGGACAGAATCATTCACCAACATCTGAAGAAGAACCACGCAAAAGCACAAGATTTATTGTGAAGGAAAAATTAATACCATGGTTCTTAAAATCGGCTTTCAATGAAAAGCAAGAAAGCGATAAATATTATCTCATACTTGCCGACTCAGGTATGGGAAAAACAACTTTTATGATTAACCTTTATATTCGTTATATCTCAAAATTTTGCCAAAAATATACTATTAAACTTATTCCGTTTGGAGATGAACGCATCATTGGCAAGCTAAAAGAATTAGGCAAAAATCAGGACCAGGCCAAAAATACAATTTTACTACTGGATGCTTTTGACGAATACAAGGGCTTGCTTCCACCCGACGAACCGGACGGCCTTGATGATGATGAGCGATTCAGAAAACAAATAGATGAAATTGTAAAGCTTACCCGTGATTTTCGTGAAGTTGTAATTACAAGCCGCACACAATACTTTCCCGGACAGGAAAATGAACCTTATGAGCTTAAAATCCGGCGTTTCGATGACCAGGGTTTCCATACCCTTGCAAAGCTCTACCTTTCGCCTTTCGACAGCAACGAAATAAGAAAATATCTGAATAAAAAATATGGAGTTCTTAAATTTTGGAACAACAAAAAGAAACAGCTTGCCAAAAGAATTGTTGAAGCTTCGCCGAAGCTGATGGTACGTCCTATGTTATTGGCTTATATAGATTATCTGGTAGACAGCAAAGAAAAATTTGAAACAACATATCAAATTTATGAAACACTGATAGAAAAATGGATAGAACGTGAAGCTAAAAAGCGAAAGAATGAAAGCACGACACGCAATAAGTTCAAAAAGGACTTGTATGAATTTTCTATGCAAATATCTTTAACTATTTATAAAAATCAAAAATCTACAAAAGAATTAAGTATTGATAAACAAACGGCTACCGCATTATGTAATACAGAAAACTTAAACCTGAAAGATTACGAAGTTACAGGACAATCCTTACTTACCCGAGATGCCAACCACAATTGGAAATTTGCCCACAAATCTATTCTTGAATTTTTCCTTGCTAAACAATGTCTTGCAAATAGCGATTTTTTGGATGAATTTGAATTTTCCGGAATGGATATGGTAGAAACTTTTCATCAAGAAGTGATAGGAAAAGACTTTGTATTTGTTAAAGGTGGCATGCTAAATCTGAATGATAAGAAGGTTATAAACATACCTGGTTTTTATATTTGCAAATACCAGGTAACGCAAAAGCAATGGCAGGAAATAATGGGTAAGGATCCAAGCAATTTTAAAGGTGAAAACAATCCGGTAGAAAATGTAAGTTGGAACGATGTGCAGGGATATATAAAAAAAATAAATGCAAAAACGGGGAATTTTTTTCGCTTACCAAGCGAAGCGGAGTGGGAATATGCGGCAAGAGGCGGTAATCGGAGCAAGGGTTTTGAATTTGCCGGAAGCAATAACCTGGATGAAGTCGGGTGGTGTAAAGAGAATTCAAATAATTCAACACATCCGGTGGGACAAAAAATTCCTAACGAATTAGGCATATATGATATGAGTGGAAACGTATGGGAATGGTGTCAGGACAAATGGAGTGATGGTTACGATGGCATCCCGAAAGATGGAAGGACAAATGAAACAGGTAAAGGCTCGATTCGTTTTAATCGAGGCGGTTCGTGGGACTACGGCGCTGACGACTGTCGTGTTGCCGGTCGCATCAGCGACGATGCCGGCAGCAGCGGCGACGACATGGGCTTTCGTCTTGCCCTCAGTTTATAACGGTTCATTCATTACTTTTCGGGAGCCGAATAATTTTTCCTGAATGAAGCTTTGCAGCGCAGGGCGAGCGATAGTCGCCCGAAGTAGCAAAGTGGAATACAGGAAAAATTAAAAACCCCGCTTTTGGCGGACAATATTTTTTTTAAACGAAATTTCAAGCGTGCTTGCACCTTGTACTTAATATTAATTCAAAAATAATTCAGGAGGTTTTATGTTCAAAAATATCTTTAGGATTCTGATTCTGGTCTTGTTTTTAGCTCCACTTCATACTGTCATGGGAGCCAGTTCTCCCAATGATTATGCCGGCAGCAAAGATCCGGCTATGTTCACCCGTATGCCGGGTTTCCATATAAGCAGCTACGAAGAACTCGACTTCAATAAATACGATTTTCAGGTTGGGCCAGGCAAGACACAAAAGGTTGAGGGAAGGTATTGTTTTATCGATTACTATGCCAACGATGGTATCAAAATCCCCAGCGGACTGCAGGTTATCCGCAACTACGTCAATGCTGCCAAGGCTATCGGAGGAAAGTCGGTATATGAATATGAAGATGGCGGAACCCAATATGCCACAATAAAGGTTGTTAAAAATAACGCTGAAGTCTGGGTCGCAGTAGAAGGAGCCAATAACGGCATGTACCAGATACATATAATTGAAAAGCAGCTTATGAAACAGGAGGTGGTAGCAAGTGCTGAAAGCATGGCGGGAAATATAAATGATACCGGCAAGGTTGCTGTTTACGGTATCTATTTCGACACAGGTAAAGCAGATATTAAGCCGGAGTCAGATCCGGCCCTGGCCGAGATTGTCAAAATGCTTAAGTCCGATTCAAAGCTTAAGCTGTTTGTGGTCGGTCATACTGACAATGTCGGTATGTTTGACAACAATATCAAACTATCAAAGGACCGGGCAGCAGCAGTAACAAAAGCTTTAGTGGGTAAATACGGTATAGCAGCTTCACGCCTTACCCCTTTTGGTGCCGGACCGACGGCTCCGATCGCCTCCAATAAAAGTGAAGAAGGACGTGCCAAGAACCGCAGGGTGGAGCTGGTGGCCCAATAATTTTTTGTAATTATAGATAGTTGACTTTGTAGCTTGAGTTTTTGTTTTTCCGGCGGTGGGTAATAAAATTTATTGCATCGTAATAACAGCCTGCGTATAAATAAATTACTTCTTCAAATTAGGTTAGCAGTCTATCCATAAACGGCATCCTGCGGCCAGTATATGCATTCTCGCGTTTTTGAAATACTAGGCGTAAGCCTATTACGCCTGCGTTTCAAAAACGCTGCGGCCTTGATCAGTGTTGGTGAAACGAATATCAAAAAGATTTTCGAGCCGAATGGAATCGGGGAACAGCCCCTTAAAAAGGCTCGGGAAGATAAGCCTTAGATATCAAGCTTAATTATCTCAGGGATAAGACCTTTTGAATTTACGACAACTTTTGCAATCGTAACAGGCAAATTCGACCTGCGCGGACCTGCGCTTCCGGGATTGAGGTAAAATATGGAATTCTGCTGTTTAATTTCTGCTCTGTGCGTATGTCCGAAAATAACCATTTCAAAGTTTGCTGCGGCAGGTTCAAGACCAAGGGCATTAAGCTCATGTAATATATAAAAAGAATGGCCACAAAATTTTACAGCTTCTGTGAGCGGAAGTTTTTCGGTCCACTTTCCCCCGTCTGTATTTCCTTCTACAGCATAAGGGATATTTACGGGACGCATTAAACTTGCAAACTTATTGATCAAAAAGCAAAGAAGAAGAAATATATGACGTTACTGACTGCAATATACTTTTTTTAGGTTGTAACTATTCTATTCCGTAAAATAATTTTGATGCAGCAGAAAGAAGTACGGCTTGCTGCGAAATATAGGAAAGTAGTATATTATGCTGCGTTTAAGGGCTTAATTTGAGATAGCTCTTTTTGAATACGTTGTTCCGAATCCCATAAATCCCAGGCATGTTGGGCATTCAACCAAAATTCGGGAGAGTTTCCGAAAAGACGGGATAATCTTAGTGCCATGGCAGGTGTTATGGCCCGTCGTTCTCTTAATATTTCATTGATAGTCTGGCGTGATACGCCTAAAGCCGCAGCCATTGAAGTAGCGTTCAAACCAAAATCCGGCATGAAATCTTCTCTTAGTATTTCGCCGGGATGTGTTGGGGAGCATTCTCTTTTTTCTGTGTTTGATATAGTCATCTTCCTGTTCCTCAATGGTAATCGGTAATTTCAACATCGTAAGCTGTCACGTGACAGTTGTCAATATTAAATTCATTATGAGAGTACTTGAGCCTTAAATATATTCCTGTTATAAATGTATAAAATTCCAACATAGCATCGCGTTTTGAACTTAAACCGTAAATCAAAAATGGAGGTTAAAATGAAAGTTGTTGCATTTAACGGCAGTCCCAGGAAAAACGGTAATACATCAATTTTGATCAGAACAGTATTCGAGGAGCTGGAAAAGGAAGGAATCGAAACAGAGGTAGTCAATCTGGCCGGAAAGGACATTAAAGGATGCATAGCTTGTTACAAGTGTTTTGAGAAGAAAGAGAAAGAAAAAGAGAAAGAGTATAAATGTTTGGGAATAGATGATTTTATTAACGAATGCATCGAAAAGATGATTAAGGCCGATGGTATATTATTGGGTTCTCCTACCTTTTTTAGCAATGTTACAACAGAAATGAAGGCGTTTATTGACAGAGCAGGAATGGTAGCATACGCA
>JAHIFE010000186.1 GCA_018901125.1 Pseudomonadota bacterium
ACAAACCCATGAAAGGCCATAACCTTATGCAGGCCATCGCCCGTGTAAACAGGGTTTATAAGGACAAACCCGGCGGGTTAGTGGTGGATTATCTTGGCATTGCTTCGGATTTGAAAAAGGCGTTATCTTTTTACTCGGACAGTGGAGGCAAGGGTGACCCGGCCATTACCCAGGAAAAAGCGGTACAGATGATGCTGGAGAAACTGGAGGTCGTTTCGCAGATGTTTTATGGCTTTTCTTATGAGAATTATTTTGAAGCGGATACTAGGAGTAAGCTTTCATTGATTCTGGAAGCGGAAGAACACATTCTTGGCCTTGAAAACGGTAGAAAAAGGTATATCAACGAAGTGACTTCCCTGTCGCAGGCATTTGCCATTGCTATTCCCCACGAACAGGCAATGGATGTAAAAGATGAGGTTGCGTTTTTTCAGGCTGTTAAGGCACGTCTGGCTAAATTCGATAGTACTGGCACAGGCAGGACAGATGAAGATATTGAAACAGCAATAAGGCAGGTTATTGATAAAGCCTTGGTGAGCGAGAAGGTAATTGATGTCTTTGATGCCGCAGGGATTAAAAAGCCGGATATTTCAATTCTTTCTGAAGAATTCCTTCTGGAAGTCAAGAACATGGAGCATAAGAACATTGCTCTGGAAGTCCTGAAGAAACTATTAAATGACGAGATAAAAGCAAGAATTAAAAAGAACCTGATTCAGGGCAAATCTTTAATGGAAATGCTGGAAAATTCCATCAAGAGGTATCATAACAAAATCATTACCGCTGCGGAAGTTATTGAAGAGCTGATCGCTTTAGGCAAAGACATTCAAGAAAAGGATAAAGAGCCTCACGAGATGGGGCTTTCTGATTTCGAGTATGCCTTCTATACTGCCATCGCCAATAATAAAAGCGCCCAAGAGGTAATGGGAAAAGATAAATTAAGGGAACTTGCCGTAGTGCTTTTTGAAAGAGTAAAGCAAAACGCCTCAATTGATTGGACAATCAAGGAAAGTGTAAAGGCAAAACTTAAAGTCATAGTGAAAAGAACTTTAAGACAGTACGGCTATCCGCCCGACATGCAGAAACTGGCCACCGAGACGGTTTTAAAACAGGCTGAAATGATTGCAGAAGAAATTATGCAAGGTGAATAATTTTATTGTAACAGATTGAGAAATTGAGGTCATAAAGTTCCGATTTATTATTCCACCTGAGATATCTCACACGTATCACAGCCTGACTCAAACCTTTGATAAGAAGAATATATCATGAAAACCTCTATAGCCGTTCTGAATGAGATCGATTATCGTAAGTTGTGAAATATGCTATTGAACGGTAGTCATAACCTATGTTTTCGGACTTGATATTAAAAAATATTGTATAATAAAAAAGAAATAGCTCCAGGGCCTCCGGCTTTGCGCTTCTCATCGAGAGGAAATGCACTGGTCTTGAAGGATTCCGGAAGTCATTTTGATTTGGGATTTGTACCCAGAGTGAGGAGATTTTCTTTTCTCTCAAAGCAATGATTCAGCCTGAAATGTTTTTATTCTTGTGGTATGAACAAAAGGAAAAAACCGTCACCATCGAATAGCTTTTTCTGTTTCTTTACCGGCTTGGCATTACGATTTTGATATCACTTAATGCCAGAAAAGATTTCCTCCAAGATCGGGGGCTGTATAAGTTTTGATTCCGGGGTATTTTTGCCTAAAACATACCACCGATATAGGATGTGCCAATAGATTTTATTGGACGATATAGAAAAAGTGGCAACAAAAAAACCCGTTATTTCTAACGGGTTTTGCACTTATTTGGATTGTGTTGGATTGGGTCTTGGTGGAGGCGGCGGGAGTTGAACCCGCGTCCGAAAATCTTCCGCACAGGCGTCTACATACTTTTCCTGAACTTTATATTTCGCCGGATCATACCTCCTTCAGGCTAGATGTATAATTCGGCTACCCTGTTATTGTTTCGATGGTCTGCAACAGGTGGTACAATCCATCTATCCTGCTAGTCGACGCCCTTATCTTATCCGCAGGAAAAACAGGACAGGACGTTGGCCCTAAGCGGCCAATGCGTAATTATAATCGTCTGCGATTATGTTTATTTCCCGTCTCTTTTACGAGCTGACAGGCGCTCGGTATGCAACCTGGACTTCTTTATCCCCGTCGAAGCCGTTTCGCCCCCAAATGGGCAGACTTTATAATAAAGAGCTTTTTTGCTTATGTTTATATATTAAGTGCGTTCTGGCTATTTGTCAAGAAAGTGCTGCTATCTTTCCAGGGTAACCGCATTTAGAATTAATATGCCATTTAATAATTTTGTGAAACACCCAAACCGTCATGCCGGACTTGATCCGGTATCCAGAACCCAATGGAATTACTGGTTTCCGGCCTTCGCCGGAATGACAAAAGTGGAG
>JAHIFE010000187.1 GCA_018901125.1 Pseudomonadota bacterium
GAAGTAATATGCCATTTAATAATTTTGTGAAACACCCAAACCGTCATGCCGGACTTGATCCGGTATCCAGAACCCAATGGAATTACTGGTTTCCGGCCTTCGCCGGAATGACAAAAGTGTAGTTTTCCAGCTTTTTACATGACCATGAAATCTAAAGGCGGTTACCCTCGGTGGGAGCCAAGGTCGGCTTGACCGGAATACCCGAATATCTTATAAAAGGCCTTTTCGATCATGAGCGTTTGCTGCATATGGCGGAAAAAATCACTGCTTAGAGACAAATACCCTGGCAAGCAGAGGGAAATGCAGTTACTGTTACTGTTGTGCCCTGTTCAGCGAACATCCGAAGTGGCGGCAATGTTTGCAATAGTGAAAGGGAAAGGCTATCAATGTCGGCAGTCCGAACAGCCAGAAGATTATGAGAAGCGGGATATTGTTAACCAGCCAGAAATTTGGTATGATTACTGTGCCAGCCATTATGATATTAGCAGCAATTTTGCGGGCTTTGACCGGCTCCGGTCCCCGGTAGGCATAAAACTTTCGCAAGAAGCCGGCCGGCATGAACAGGCAAGCCGACATTTTGTAGGGATACGGGCAATGTGCGCAAAGCCATGGTATTACTACAGTTGAGTATCCTATTATTACATATAATATATATGCCAAAGCCCAGAGGGGGGTTTGTTTATAGATACCGTAAATCCCCACAATCGTGAACCCATACCAGCCGGTTCGCATGAGAAGCTTATCTTTAAAAGAGAAGCAATCGTGAAGTGTACATCCATTGTTGTTTTTGACAGGCATAATTATTCTCCTATTATTCTTCATGTTATGGCTGTTTTTTTTGGGTGATTGTTATCAATTATATTTGTCATATCTATAGCATGAAAAATCCTTTGATTCAATCTAACCTTAATAAATTATGCCAAAACAAATAAAAGCATACTTGCTTCTCATTTCTAACCATTATAAGATATTATAATCAGACAAAACGTTTTGAAAGTGGCTCAATATATTAATAACAAAAAAACAGACTTCATATTTGACGGGTGAACAATAAGAAACATGATTTTATATAAACGGAAAACAGAACAACCGATCAAGACTTTATTTTCAAGGCCGCGGCTTACTCCCTTAAGAATAAGCTTTTATATATTTTGTCTTTTATTTATAAGCATATGTGTCGGATTGGTTATATGGGAAGTTAAAACATCAAGGATACAGTCGATAGTTTTTTCGCACATTGCCAAAAAATTTTCCTACGAGCTGAAAAACGGGGAAAGTAAAGATATTCGTTTCCCAAAATCCGGTCCTTACGATATTCGTCTGGGATATTCCAGAATTCCCGAATGGACCAGTAAAATGAATGGAGAAGGATATACAATAAGCAAACAGGCCAGGTGGTCTCCGGGTCTTTTGAAATGCGTTGACATGGGGCTGTTTACTATTTACCGGGAAAAAACCCAGAGCGGCATCCGTATTCTGGACCGGTATGACAAACAAATATTGCTTCAAAAATATCCGCAGTATATTTATCCGGATTTCGAATCAATTCCGCCTGTTTTGGCCGATATGCTTCTGTTCATAGAAAATCGCCACCTTCTGGATGCGGATTCTCCCTATCAGAACCCTTCTTTTGAATGGGAGCGCCTGTTCAAATCATTATCCGACGCAGCCATGTCTTCTGTTGACAGAGATCGCAATGTGACCGGTGGAAGCACTCTGCCAACTCAGATAGAAAAATTCAGGCACTCACCAAGAGGAATTACAGATACGGTAGAAGATAAACTCAGGCAAGTCCTTTCTTCATCGTTACGGACCTATTATTTTGGAGAAAAGACCTTTCAGGTCCGCAAGCAGATTTTGCTTGACTATATTAACTCCATTCCCCTTTCAGCGGCGCCCGGATTCGGAGAAGTGCTGGGACTTGGAGACGGCCTGTGGGCATGGTATGGGCTGGATTTTAACTCCGTTAACCACCTGCTGTTTGATGCCCGGAGAAAAAATATTTCCCCCGATGAGGCAGATGAGATCGGAAACGCGCTTAAAGCAGTATTAAGCCTATTTTTGTCACAGCGGCGTCCTTCGGCCTATCTGGTCACTCACAGGAAAGACCTTGAAGAGCTTACAAACACCTACTGCCGACTTCTTGCCAGGAAGGGAGTGATTTCCCCACAAATTCGGGATGCCGCTATCGCATCCATGCTGGATTTTCAAAAAAAAGGCGATTCCTTGTATTCCATGGAAATTCCGCCAAAAAAAATAGCCGGATTCATCCGGTCAAAGCTGATGACAACTTTGGGCATGGAAAGGTTTTATGACCTTGATCGTCTCGATCTGGATGTTAAAACCGGCATCGACGTAAATCTCCAGCATGAAATAACCGAAGTACTTTATTCGTTAAAAGATCCGTCAAACATTATAAAGGCGGGGCTTACAGGCCCCCATCTTCTTGGAAAAGGCGACCCCTCGAAAGTAATATACAGTTTAAGTTTGTACGAACGAACACCGATGGGGAATATGCTTAGGGTTCAGACCAATAATTATGGCGGCTCCTTCAACATTGACGAACAGATGAAGCTGGATATGGGTTCCTCTGCTAAATTGCGCGTTTTGATTCATTACATGGATATTCTGACCAAGCTCCACGGTCAGTATCAAGATTTACCGCATGCGGACATTAAGCTGATGTCTGAAGATCAATCATTAGATCCGTTGACCCGGTGGACAATGGAATATCTGTTGACGGCCCGTGATAAATCCTTGATTCCCTTTCTGGAAGCAGCCATGGATCGTACGTATTCTGCCAGTGTCGGGGAACGATTTTTCACAGGTGGCGGGCAGCATACGTTTGCCAATTTTAATAAGAAAGACAACTTCAGGGTGATGTCGGTGCGTGAAGCATTCCGGCAGTCGGTCAATCTCGTGTTCATCAGAATGATGAGAGACATCGTCTATTACTACGTTTCCCAACGATACGGCGTTACGCCACGCTCCATTGAAAAAATCAGCGATACGGATAAAAATCGGCTCCTGTATCAGTTCGTCAATAAGGAAAGCATTCAGTTTATCCGGCGCTTCTATAGCAAATATAAGGGAAAAACTCCCGATGAATCCAGAGAACTGCTGTTTAGAAAGATTTATCCCACACCTTATCGGCTGGCCGCGGCATTTAGATTTTTAACACCGGAAGCGTCGGTTGATGAATTTGAAGCCTTTATCAGAAAACAGCTTCCGGATTCCCGCCTGACAAGTCAGTATATCAACACTCTTTACAAGCGATATGGCCCGGAAAATTTCTCTCTGGCGGATTTCGGGTATATTGTGCATGTCCACCCGCTGGAACTCTGGCTGGTAGCTTTTTTGCAGAGTCATCCCCAGGCAACTGCGGTTGAAGTAATTCAACAAAGCACGGATAAACGTCAGGAGGTGTATCGCTGGTTGTTTAAAACAAAAAATTCTCGCAAACAATATAGAAGGATTCGAACGATCATCGAACTGGAAGCGTTCCAGGATATACATCGCGAATGGAAGCGAATGGGCTATCCCTTTGATTATCTTATCCCGTCTTATGCCAGCGCCATCGGCAGTTCAGGCGATAGGCCATCGGCCCTGGCGGATCTGATAGGTATCGTTTTAAATAACGGAATTTTTTATCACAGAACTCAGTTTCAATATCTCCATTTCGGCAAAAATACTCCTTATGAAACTCTGATGACTCTTTTGCCAACCGAAGGGAAGCGGGTTATCGCACCTGAAACCGCTCAAATCGTCAAAACGGTACTGCAGGATGTGGTGGAGCAGGGAACAGCCGTTCGTCTGAAAAATGCAGCTTTCTCAGCCCAAGGAACCCCTTTGACAATCGGCGGTAAAACGGGGACTGGCGATCATCGGTATAAAACCTTCGGCTCGGGGGGCAATCTGATATCATCGAAAGTCATGAACAGGACCGCCGTTTTTGTTTTTTTTATAGGTGATCGCCATTTTGGGACTGTGAGCGTCTTTGTTTCGGGCTCTGATGCAGCGGATTATGAATTTTCCAGTTCGCTGCCGGTCGGTATTCTAAAAATGCTGCTACCCAATATCATCCCCCGTCTGGATGAGGTTGACGTTTCAATAAAGCAATATGGTTAATCCGGTAAAACAACCAGATTGGGGTTCGGGTAAAAATTATTGTTCGGGTAATTTATCCCACTGAAACGTTTTGAAAGTGGCTCTACAGGCTAAATTTATTGTCTATGAATATTTTTACCTGCTCCGGCGTGTAGTCCAGGCATACTATAGGCTTTTTCTCAAGCTGCATTTTCCCGTTTACCAGTTTCACAGTAATATTGCACAGCCAGTTTTCGTTATCCCTTTTTTCAAAATCCGCCCGGTAATGCGGACCCCTTGTCTCCGTTCTCATCAACGCCGCCCGGCACATGGCTTCCACCATATCTATCATATTATAATTTTCAATGGCTTCTTTCCATTCCGTATTGAAGATTTTTGTCTTTGCGGAAACAATCATTTTCGGAAGGTCTTCTTTCCTGATCCTGACCAGTTCCTTTATTGATGATTCGAGGCTGGCCTTATCCCGTATGGGTCCCAGGGCATTAAAAGAAGCCTTTTGAATGGCATGTCTTACCACATGAGGACGAATTGGTTTATTCACCTTCCTGTTAAGGATTTCATGGATTCGAATAAATTCCTTATTTACCGGTTGCCAGTCTATTCTATTAATCTTCATTTTATCAGCATATTCAACCGCCTTAAGTCCTGAAAGTGAGCCGGCGCACTTGCTCACATCAATACTGCCGGTTCTTGCACCTCTTGTGCCGCCACCTAAGGGGCAGAAAAGGCCGGGTATTTCGGTTGCAAGATTTTCATCAACTACCGGATGTCCATTGGATTCGTACCATTCGGGAGCTACTTCAAGAAGATCTTTTTTAAAGTCAAATCCAAACAAGTCCTTGTAGGGTTTTATATTGCGTTTGTACAGGTCTCTTAAACCTGCAATTTTGGCATCCGAACGGCAATCAATATAAACTCCACCGTGAGGGCCGCCTTTTCCTTCAAGGATTTTTTTGGCAACTTCACGCGAAAATAATCCCCTGTTCATTTCCTCTCTGGGGATGTTTTTCATCCAGAAGTCGCCATTTTTGTCGCATATATAAGTATAGTCGACATCATCGGCGCCGATACCCCCATTGTAGCTTCCTGCAAGACCTTCAGGATACATGCTGATCAGGTCATTTGCCATAAATTCACAGTCTGTCAATCCGGCGCCATGTCTCAAGGCTATTGCGTCTATGTCTCCGGTATTATCAGGGCTGCCCACAGAAACCGGACCTACGGAAAGCCAGCCATAGTGCCATGTGCAAGGACCGGCAGCGGCAATAGTAGCCCTGGCTCTGAAAACACGAAACGTGCCCGTAGGCAGATAAATTCCCATGGCACCAATGCACCTTCC
Source organism: Pseudomonadota bacterium (assembly GCA_018901125.1). Taxonomy (GTDB): domain Bacteria; phylum Desulfobacterota; class Desulfobacteria; order Desulfobacterales; family RPRI01; genus RPRI01. The sequence goes on from JAHIFE010000187.1 coordinate 5,447, forward strand.
GTCCTGTATAAAAAGTTCGGTGATCATTGTGTTTTCAACAACGTTTATTGCATACCTTTTAAGCTCGTCGGATTCATGTCTGCTGAACCCATGTTCTACCACGTCCGCACCCGGTATCATTGGTATCGTGATCAGTTTTCCTTCTTTGGTTCTGGAAAAAGCCGTAGTTCCGCGATTAGCCATTTCAATCAGCAGCTGGTTATCTATCTTATGATTATAGATTGCGCTCATTGCCTTCTGATTAGCCAGACCCTCGGAGTACCAGAAGTTGAACCTGTAAGCCTTATCACCATCTACCGTGCTGGCTACGTAATTGTCCCAGTTCATACCAACCCCGCCGCTAAACCCGAATGGCCCTTTATCTACCATGAGCAGATTTACGCCCTGACCAAATGCTTCCATGGCAGCCGATACGGCAGCGAAACCGCCTCCAAGAATAAGTATATCCGTATCATATACTTCGTAAACCGGTTCGGGTACCGCAACGGTCTTTCCCTGAGCCTGGATTTCTGTGGCTGTGTCTTTGGAACCTGAGGCAGCACCGGCAAGATTGACCATGCCCATACTTCCTGCTATACCGCCGGCCAAAAGTCCGGCATCTTTCAAAAACTTTCTGCGCGATGTTTCCTTATTCTCCTTCTTTTCCTTTGTCGCCATCTTTATCACTCCTTTCAAGATTTAAATTAGAGACTGATATAATATACGGCTTCGTGAGAATAAATCCTTAAAAACCAGACTTTATTGAAAGGTCTTTATTCGGTGAATATTTTAAGATCCGCAATTTGTTCCACATTGAGATACGGCTTATAAACCGAACCTGAGTTTATCCCTTCACAATGGAATTGGACGCAGGTACCCATTTGAACAAATATGGTGATCTTCACAGGCTCCGGGAAAAAAGGCCCTGTAACGATTTGGTTTGTTTTAAGTTCAGTAATTTGCATAAAAAAAATCCTGTTACTGATAATAATGATAGTAAATATTACTCTTCTTTTAGAAGTTTATCAAATCGAAAATTTTCCATTTTCATAAATGGTAACGGTTTTTCCTGACGAAAGATTGGCTGTAACTCTTTTTTTCTCGGTATTAACCAAATCCCAGTGCAGAGCAGAGTCGTTAAATCCCAAATCCCTCTTGATTTCTTTTGTAAGATTTTTAGGATTTCCGGAAAATGTATCCGAATAGGATGAACCTAAGGCAATATGGCAGTTACCATAGCTTCCGCCGAAATTTTCGTCAAAAAGAGTGTTTGCCATAAACTTGTTTATTTTTGAAAATCTTTTATCTGTTAAAGAAAATTCTCCAATTTTGTTAGCTCCCTTATCCATTGCAAGCTGATTTTTTACAAATTCTTCTCCTGTTTGGGCCTCAATTTTTACTGCTTCACCTTTTTTAAACTCAAGCCGTACATTTTCAACATAATTGCCGCTTCGGTATGAGGGCTGATTGGCAAAATATACACCTTTTGTATTTCTCCAGTCAGGAGACAAAAACAGTTCAAAGCTTGGGATATTATGGCCGGATATACCTATCCATTTTCTCTGATCGCCGGGTGTGATTTCAAGGTCGGTGTTTTCAGATTCAATATGAAATGTTTTTACACTCATGCCGTTAAGCCATTTTTTTATCCGGGCAGCATCATTGTATACTTTCTGCCATTCTTCCACAGGCGATTTTTTATTAAGAAAACATGCAGCGGCAATTTCATTTGTATATTCTTTTACGCTCAGCCTGGCATGTTTTGCCAGTTCTTCAGTGGGAAGCATGCACAAAGTCCAGCCGAAAATGCCTTCCTCTTCTCTTTTATCAAGTATATCCTTTAAATGCTTTCTTGCAACTGTAGCCTTGCCGATTTTTTTTGGGTCTACTCCGCGAAGATGAGTAATTGATTCCGGCGCATGAAGGAAAATACTCCCGTTTATATTTTTGTAAAGTTCTTCTTCACCCGGAGCTGTGAAAATAAGCTGTTTACTGTCTGCAATATCGAAAAAATTTCGTTCCATAACCGGAGTTGCGCCGATTCTTAAAACCGGATTGATACCAATTTTAAGCAGTTTTTCATTTAGAATTTCGGCAAGTCTTAAAGCAGGAAGATTATATCTGATTAAAACAATATCGCCTTTTTTATATTTTCCTGATCTGGCGGTCTTAAGACCCCATAACAGAACATCCGCATAGTTTAATAATTGTTTTTCCGTTAGCATGGATTATCCTTTTAGTTTGTTATGGTATGGTGGAAATCTTATGAGTCCATCATACTCAGTCTTTTAGAAAAAGCTGATGGTATTCGGCTTCGCTTAAATGCTTTTTCATAATTTTTGTTATCATAAAAAAAATCTCTGAAAGTTCTTCATCGGAAAGCCTGCCAATCAATTTTTCCATCAGCTTATCATCCGAGAATTTTTGAAGATAATATTGGATTGTGTTTTCATCGGTTTTTCTGTCCATGCCAAAACCCACAAGGTCACTGTAAGTTTCAACAAAATTGTGTGAATGTATTCCCATATTTTTATTCCTTAATATTGATGATGTGTGATGAGCCCCCCATACTATTTCTCTTACTTGCTAAAATGTAAACGGTGGACTGTCTATTCACTGTCGCCTTTCTGGTTTCCGGCCTTCGCCGGAATGACGGAAAAGGGTATGTTGTAATGATTTATATGAATAAAAGAAATAATGGTCAATACAAGTTTTTATGCGTTCTGGTTCTTTTTGATGTTATAAATTTTTTCAGATTATCTTTTTTTGATATATCTTTTTCCACATAAATTTTATTATTATTAAAAGGATTAACTTGTGTATAATACATTAAAGTCGAATATGTTGAAGGAGTAGGAGTAAAAACCTGGACCTGTTCGGTATTGATTTTTAACCTGTTTGATATAAAAGACTTCATTTTGTTTATTTCATCTTCATTGCATCCGGGATGGGACACCATGAAATAGTAAGTAAGATACTGCTCTTTCCCTGCTTCTTCTGTGTACTTATAAAATTTGTCAACAAACTCAATAAGTGATTTTGTTCCCGGCTTTCCCATCAGATTCAGAATTTTATCTTCGGTATGTTCGGGTGCAATTTTAAGCTGGCCTGATATATGATGCAGTATTATCTCTTTTAAATACTTTTCACCATTTATTTTGTCGTCAAGCAGAAGATCATATCTTAAGCCCGATGATATAAATATTTTTTTGATACCGTTTATTTTTCTTAAATTTTTAAGCAGATTTATCTGCTTTTGGTGATCGGGTTTTAACATTGAACAGATTTTAGGATATATGCATCGTTTATCGGTACAGCTTCCGCTTGAAAGCTTTTTTTCGCATTCAAATCCATACATGTTTGCCGTAGGTCCACCAACATCAAGAATATATCCCTTGAAATCAGGATGTGCGGCCAAAAGTTTTGCTTCTCTGATAATTGATTTTTCACTTCTCCAGCTTACCGTTGTTCCTTCATGTACTGAAATAGCGCAAAAATTACACTCACCATAGCATCCCCTGTGAGTTGGAATTGAAAATTTGATTGTATCAAGAGCCCTTACCTGTCCTAACTGTTTATAATAGGGATGCAAATCTCTTTCAAAATCCATATCGTAAATAGCGTCAAGCTCTTCTGATAGAATATATGGTGCAGGGGGATTATGAACAAGATATCTTAAATCATGCTTCTGATACATGCCGTTTGCTTTTAAATGATCGTTGTTTTTGTAGAAAACATTGAACATTTCAATGAATGCGTTTTTATCGGAAAGTAAATCATTGAATGAACAAAGTTTGATATAACCTTCGCGGGGTTTGTTCGATATATAGCAGATGCCGGGTATGTCTTTTGTGTCACTGCCATCCTTAAGCCTTTTTGCCAGCTCTACCGTAGTTTTCTCGCCCATACCATAAACAATATAATCGGCTTTAGCATCAAATATTATGGATTTACGTAAACGGTTTGACCAGAAATCATAGTGTGGTATTCGTCTCAGACTCGCTTCTATTCCACCAAGAACAAGAGGTTTTGTATTTTTAAAATATTGTCTTACAAGATTTGAATAAACAATTACAGCGCGATCCGGGCGGCGTGTATTATTTCCGCCGGGCGTATAATCGTCTTTTTTTCTTCTTTTTTTTGAGGCGGTATAGTTTGCAACCATGGAATCTATGCATCCGCCTGTAATACCCCAAAAAAGCCCGGGTTCGCCCAGGCGGCTGATATCCGTTTTTGAATTTATATCAGGCTGAGCAATGATTCCGACGCGAAAACCTTCTTTAATCAGCAATTTTCCGATTAAGGATACTCCCACAAAGGGGCTGTCAATATAGCTGTCTCCTGTAACAAGAATGATATCCAGCGAATTCCATCCAAGTTTTTTAACTTCTTCTTTTGTTGTTGGAATAAACATATAAATACAACTCCATCAATTCTGACGCTTGCTTTTTGATTTGCCCGTGATTATACTCAAAAATATGAAAACGATAAACGAAAAAATACCAAATTATGAAGAAATTGAAAAAGAGATCGGCAGCTTTCTATCAAAAAAGTTTGGAGGGACTGTCAGGCTTGCTTCTGCTGCACCCATAACTCAAGAGGAGGAGACCGAACATATAGGTTCTTTAGGTAAGAATGACAAGAAATTAAATTTTGATTTGAAACCGGAGAGCCTTATCTCTTATCTCGACCAGTATATAATCAAGCAGGATGATGCAAAGGCTGTACTTGCCACAAAAATATGCACACATTACAACCGCATCAAAACTTTCAATTCATATCCCGATCTTGCAGATGACATGTTTTGCGGCATAAAAAACAATGTCCTGATGCTTGGCCCTACCGGTGTGGGCAAGACCTACATGATAAAATTAATCGCAAAAAAGGTAGGAGTTCCATTTGTAAAGGGTGATGCCACAAAATTCAGTGAAACAGGGTATGTGGGCGGAGATGTTGAAGACCTTGTCAGGGATCTTGTAAGGGAAGCCGACGATAATATTGAACTGGCCCAATACGGAATAATATATATAGACGAAATAGATAAGATTGCATCAAGCCATAATTTAATCGGAGCCGATGTTTCACGAACCGGGGTTCAGCGCGCTTTATTAAAACCGCTTGAAGAGACGGAAGTGGATCTGAAGGTGCCTCATGATCCGATTTCCATGATGCAGGAAATCGAGCGATTCCGCAGAACAGGCAAAAAAAACAGGCGGGTTGTAAATACCAGGAACATTCTTTTTATAGTAAGCGGAGCTTTTTTTGATCTTGCCAAGATAATTCAAAAACGTATTGCAAACAATAGTATCGGTTTTGGCTCAACAACTCCAAAAACAAAAAGCTATGCCAATGTGCTAAAGCATGTAAAGTCTGAAGATCTTATTGAATTCGGATTTGAATCCGAGTTTGTCGGCCGTCTGCCTGTAAGAGCTGTCTTGGAGGATTTAAACGAGAACGATCTTTTTGATATATTAAGAAATCCGAATAATCCCATAATCCTTGGGAAAAAACTGGATTTTGCGGCATATGGAATTGACATCAAATTTGAAGAAAAAGCCCTGCGGATTCTTGCAAATCGTGCTTTCGACGAAAACATTGGTGCCAGAGGACTGGTTAGCGCTATAGAAAAAGCACTTATTGTATTCGAGAGATATCTTCCTTCAACAACGATAAAAAAATTCCCCGTTACTGAATATGCAGTTGAAAACCCGAAAACCTATCTTGAAAGCATTCTGTCGGCCCATAATGAACAACAGGAAAAGCAATACTCAGACGATTTTGACAGTTTTGTCGAGCAGGAAAAAGATTTTATAAAAAAATATCTGGTTACAAATAAAAATTCTCTTTCACAAAGATATAATCTCACGCTGACGCAATCGCGCATAAATCTGATATCCGATTATTATTCATCTCATATTATGGATGTTGGCGTTATCATTCAAAAGATAAAAACATTATGTGATGAAATAAAAAATTTCGAATTAAAATTTTTCAAAAACCATGATATAAATATAGTCATTGAAGATGATGCAATTGATTTTACCCTGGAACAGGTTATAAGCTCTTCCATTAAGCCTGAAGATATTTATAATATGCTGAGTATAAATTTTGAGTATGGTTTGAAACTGATCAGAGAAAAAACAGGGAAAAACCGTTTTTTCATAACACGCCAAGCCTTTATGGATCCCGATGCTTATATCAGCAATATATTAAAAAACGGTCTGGGCGGAACCGAAAAAAAACCGGAAGGGTCTTAAATTACAAAATGATAGGCATATCCAAATTATATTGCGGCACAGTAGAGCCGTCGGATACTCTTCGCTACAATCGTTCTTCTTCACAGCTTCCATCACATCTTTTACAGTTTTCATCAGATAAGAAACCTGTTGTTGTCTGGAATGTTACAAGACAATGCAATTTAAAATGCATACACTGCTATGCGCATGCTAAAAGCAGACCTGTTGATGATGAACTTTCAACCGCAGACGGAATAAAACTTATTGATGATCTTGCTCAGTTTCAAGTGCCGGTAATCCTGTTTTCAGGTGGTGAGCCTTTGATGCGAAAGGATCTTTCCGAACTTGCCGGCTACGCCGTTAAAAAAGGAATGCGAGCAGTAATATCTACCAATGGAACGCTTATTACAGAACAAACCGCAAAGATATTAAAAGAAGTGGGTCTTTCATATGTCGGAATTAGTCTTGATGGCATGGAAGAGATAAATGATCGTTTCAGAGGAGTAAAAGGCGCTTTTAAACAGGCTATGGAAGGCATAAGAAATTGCATGGATGCCGGGATCAAAGTCGGGTTGCGATTTACTGTCAATAAATACAATTTTGATGAAATACCGAAAATATTCAATCTGCTTGAAGAGATGGAAATCCCGCGCGTATGTTTTTATCATCTTGTCTATGCAGGCCGGGGCTCAAAGCTTGTAGAAGAAGATCTTTCCCATAGTCAAACAAGGTCAGCGGTTGACACAATAATCGATCTTACCCAAAAGCTTTTTGACAAGGGAATTCAAAAAGAAGTACTTACGGTTGATAACCATTCGGATGGCCCCTACATTTATTTAAGGCTTTTAAAAGAAAATCCAAAAAGAGCAGGGGAGGTTCTTGAGCTTCTCAAGATGAATGAAGGGAACAACTCGGGAAGAGGCATCGGATGTGTAAGCTGGAATGGTGATGTTCATGCAGACCAGTTCTGGCGTCACCACAGCTTTGGAAATATAAAGGAAAGACCGTTTTCGCAAATATGGACTGATCCATCAGATCCTTTATTAAAACAGCTTAAAGAGAAAAAAAATCATGTAAAAGGAAGATGCGCTACTTGCAGGTGGCTTGATATATGTGCCGGAAATTTCAGGGTCCGCGCTGAAGCCATAACCGGCGATGTCTGGGCGCCTGATCCGGCATGCTATCTAACCGATCAGGAAATATCCTGATAAACAGAATAGCGAATTTCAAATAACGAATTTCGAATAGCGGGAATCGATGTTCTTTGTTCGATATATGAACCAAAAACAAGGAGTATTTGTATGCTGTTTCCGGATTACAGGCCGAGACGTTTAAGACAAAAAGAGGCTTTCCGTAAATTGATACGCGAAACCGAGCTTAGCGTAAATGACTTTATTCTTCCACTTTTTGCTATAGGCGGCAAGGGAGTTAAAAACCCCATACTGTCAATGCCGGGCCATTTTCACTTTTCAATTGAGAATCTGGTGGAAATTTGCAGACAAGCCTATGATCTGGGTATACCGGCTATAATGCTTTTTGGAATACCGGATAAGAAAGACCTTCTTGGAACCGGTGCATATTCAAAAGACGGAATTGTTCAAAAGGCAGTAAAAACCATAAAAAACAAGCTTCCCGAACTTGCTGTGATAACCGATGTGTGCCTTTGCCAGTATACGGATCACGGCCATTGCGGAATTGTAAACGGAAATACTGTAGACAATGATGCAACACTTGAGCTTCTTGCCAAAATTGCCCTGTCACATGCAAAAGCAGGCGCCGATATGGTGGCCCCTTCGGATATGATGGACGGACGGGTAGCCGAAATCCGCGATACGCTTGATGAAAACGGTTTCAGTAACATCCCGATAATGTCGTATTCGGCTAAATACTGCTCGGCGTATTACGGCCCTTTCAGAAGTGCTGCCGATTCCGCTCCAAAATTCGGAGACCGCAGATCATACCAGATGGATCCTGCAAACGGGCTTGAGGCCATCCGCGAAGTTACTATGGATATCGGAGAGGGAGCCGATATAATTATGATAAAACCGGCCTTGCCCTATCTTGATATTATATACCGGGTCAGGCAGGAGATTGATCTTCCGATTGCGGCATATAATGTCAGCGGTGAATTTTCCATGATAAAAGCAGCCGAAAAAATGGGATGGATCGACGGGAAAAAAGTCATGATGGAAACCTTAACTTCTATTAAAAGGGCAGGCGCTGACATGATACTTACCTATTTTGCCATTGAAGCAGCAAATGAATTATTAAAAAAATAGAAAAACATACAGCACTTTGATATTCGCTTTTCGATATACGAACCTTACGCTATGAATGATAAACCGAATCACCACAAACATCCGGGGGGAGAGAGCAATGCTTCTTCCCTGCGCCTTGTTGCCTGGGAGATTACAAGAAATTGCAATCTTGCCTGCATTCATTGCCGTGCTTCCGCATTAAATACTTCCTATACAGGAGAGCTTGACACTAAAGCATCTTTTAAGCTTATTGATCAAATAGCAGCTGTAGGAGAGCCTATAGTTATACTTACAGGAGGAGAGCCTTTATTACGGCCTGATATTTTCGATATCACAGGCTATGGAACAAAAAAAGGCTTAAGAATGGTAATGGCTCCAAACGGTACGCTGATAACCGGACCCATAGCAAAAAGAATGGTCGATTCCGGAATAAAAAGAATAAGCATAAGTCTGGACGGACCTTCAAAGGACAGCCATGACAGTTTCAGAGGTGTAAACGGCGCTTTTGAGGCAGCTATACGTGGGATTGGTTTTGCCAAAGATGCTGGGCTTGAATTTCAAATTAATACTACAATTACCAAGCTTAACTTTAAATATATCCAGCAAATCCAGGAGCTGGCTGTAAACCTTGGTGCAGTAGCACACCATATATTTCTGCTTGTTCCGACAGGCAGGGGAAAATATATTATTGAGCATGAAATCTCAGCCGATGAGTATGAGAAAACATTAAACTGGTTTTATGATCAGCGCAATAAAACATCTTTGCAGCTTAAAGCAACATGTGCTCCGCATTATTACCGCATACTAAGACAAAGGGCAAAACAGGAAGGTAAATCAATCAATTTTGAATCTTTCGGCCTGGATGCTGTCACAAGAGGATGCCTCGGCGGAACCGGCTTTTGTTTTATTTCTCATATTGGTATTGTTCAGCCCTGCGGATTTTTAAATATTGATTGCGGTAATGTTACAAAGGATTCCTTTGATAAAATATGGAATTCATCTGAAGTCTTTCTTTCTTTAAGAAATTTTGATAAGCTTAAAGGCAAATGCGGTATATGTGAATTCAAAAGAGTTTGCGGAGGCTGCCGGGCGAGAGCCTATGAGGAAACCGGTGATTTTATGGCGCAAGAACCCCTTTGTAGTTATGAGCCAAAAAAATCGACAGTAAGTGATGATATTTAATTTCCTGTAATAGATTCATCAACTATAAACATAAACCAACAGAAAAAAGGTGAATGATATGAAAATCAAGTCTCTTATGATACCTGATCCGATAACTATTACGGAAAAGTCATCAATAACCGAAGCAATTGATCTGATGAAGGTCAATTCCATACGTCACCTGCCTGTTGTCGGCAAAAATAAAACGCTAAAAGGATTTATCACACTTTCCGTTTTAAAACAGGGCCTCGTTCAATCCATGATCGGAGCATTATCTCTAACTGATTTAATTATTAAAAACCCTATAACTGTAAGTCCCGATGAAGATATCGAAATAGCTGCCCAGAAAATATACAAGAATAAAATCGGAGGTGTTCCGGTTGTTGAAAAAAACAAGCTCGTCGGTATAATAACAGTCACAGATATTTTAGGAGCGTTTATAAATATGATGGGTCTGTTAACGGCAAGCTCCCGTATAGATGTGATAGTTGGTGATAAGAAGGACTCTTTCAATAAAGCTATCCAGATTATTCAGGAAATGGGCGGTGATATTATAAGCGTTGGAATGACCGCAAACCGTAAGGGATCAAAAAGAACGTATTATTTTCGCCTTTCTGCCTGTCAAACAGATAGCATCAGAAGCGCTTTGGAAAAAGAAGGATTTAAAGTGGAAAGTGCTATTGATTGATTAAATAGTAAAATATATTTTATTTCTGATTTTGTGCAAATGTTTCTGTGCATTTTTCCCTCCATATATTGCCTGTTGACCATTTATAACTTGACATAATCTTACTGCAAATAGTATGAATTATGCGAATTTCCGAATTATTTATAGTTCTTTCATGAATATCCGGTTTTGATCAGGCACAGATAGTAGAAACAGATTAAACGCTTAAGTCTTTAGAAAACCGTGCCGATATTTTTATTTGGTTCAAATTCAAAATCTAAAAACAGACACGAAAACTTTGAACACCTTTTATTCGTTATGTTGCAGCTCGGGGGAGGGGCATATGAATAGCAGGAAAATAGAGATCGTTATATACCCCTCCCTTGGCTGATTACAGCATCCGACCCAAATATCAATCAAAGAAATAATAAATGTATTTATATGGTTATGGATGTTACGCAAAATTATATGAGCCAGTTTCAAAACGTTTCTGAAACGTTTTGAAACTGGCTCATATAAATAACAAATTCTTATAGAGCAGTAAGGGTTGTTTGGCAGGCATCATTTCAAAACAAAATGAAGCTTGCGAAATATGAATATGAAAAATAAAAAAATAAATGTGTTATTCATTTTTGTTGTTTCTGTTTTATTTTTATTTCCCACAAGTCTTACCGCAGGTGTAATTGTAACAGCCAAAGGGGTAAGCTTCTTTGAGCCGGGAAGAGAGGTTATAGCAAGGGAAAAAGCCATTGATGAAGCTAAAAGAGCCGCTCTCGAACAGGCAATTGGTTCTGCTATTGAATCAAGCACAACCGTTGAGAATTTCGTTGTTATAAAAGACCAGATTTTAAGCCGTACAGCCGGGTATCTGAAAAACATAAAGGTGATCGAAGAAAAAAAAACCGAAATGGGCACCTTTGAGGTTAAAATCGAAGCAGATGTTGAAACCTTGGCGATGGTTGAAGACCTTGACAGATTCAAAAAAGTATTAAGCTGGCAAAAAAATCCCCGCATAAGCATCGTAATAGATAAAGATACAGACAACAATTATCTTCCGGCAGCCAAAAAATCCGCGTCCATTCTTGCCGATAAATTCAAACAGGGTGGTTTTACAGTTTTTAAATACGCTAAGGAGCAGGAATCGCAGATGGGCCTTTTGGTTAGTCTATCCCTTGAGCTTTCTTCAAATCGGTCTTCATACCAGAATATAGATCTTTTGGTAAATGAAATCAGTCTAAGTGCAAACATCTACCGTCCTGATGACGGTGAGATATTAGGCACATCCAGCGCAGTAAAATCTCTACCCGGAGAAAATAAACTCAAGGTTCTTGATGAAGGAGCAAAATACTGCATTGATTCAATCTGGACTGATCTTCGGAGTAAACTTGTAAAGGTATGGGAAAAAGAGCTTTACTGTGAAAGAGATATAAGCATGATTATAAAAAAGATTCCTTCTCATGAAAAAGCTATTGAAATATCTAATATATTTAAATCTGATGTAAGCGGAATACTTGATATGAACCTTGCTGGTTTTAAAAACGGTAGCGCAGAATATAATATCAAATATAAAGGCTGGCCGGAACAACTGTTAAATGAAATGCAAATGTCATATTTTAAAAGAAAATATTTTAATTCGACGATTGAAAAAGTTGAAGCAAATAAAATAATTATAAAAATGAATTAATAAGCAATTGGAGGCGGGGTATGATTAAAAAGGCGATTTATGTTGGGCTCATTTTTTTGCTGGCTGTTTTTTTGTTTTCTTGTGCTGCAGGAAAACAGGATTTCGAAGTCGGCATGAAACTACACCAGGCCGGAAAAAATAGTGACGCAATTGCCTATTTAGAAAAAGCTATTGCAAGTGAGCCGGATAATGCAGAGTATAAAAAAGCTTTAGCAGAACTTAAGGAGAGCCTGATATCAGAGTATGTTTCAAAGGCTTCAGAAACCATAAACGATAAAGCACCTGTTACAATTACGTCTTTAAATTCAGCTAAAGCCAACCTTTCGAAAGCAAAGGAGATTGATCCAAATAATCCTTCCGTAATAAGACTTTCGGAACAACTTGATAAACAGGAAAATTCAATTATATCAAAAACAAAAAATTTATACGAAGAAGCTAAGGCTTTGCTGGCTGCGGAAGAATGGGTTCAGGCAAATACAAGCTTAAGACAGATTCAGGATATATTTCCCAATTATATGGATTCATATCAACTCTTAGAGCAAACGTCAAAAGAAGGCTCAGAGGCATTTTATAACAAAGCAAAAACTCTTTTTGACAATGATGATTTTAAGGACGCATTAAAAAATCTTAAAGATGCAATTTCGTTAAAGCCTGATCACAGCCCTTCGGTAAAACTCCTTGCTCTTATTAAAGAACGGGATAATAAAAATTATTTTATTGAAAAAGGCAGAAAAGCCGTATCTGATCAAGATTGGAGTAACGCACTCAAAACATATAACAAAGCTTTGGAATATTCTCCAAACGATGAATCCTTAAAATCGCTGATTTCGGTGGTTTTACAAAAACTTGGTACGTATTATATCCAAACTATAAGAAACCAGATGGCAGATGGTTGGTATTACAAGGCTTTTGAAACCTATAACGCAGCATCGAAAAATGTGGCTGATCCCAATTCAACAGAATTCAGAACCATTCGAAATGAGCTTGCATCTCAGGCAAATTCAATGGCAACCAGGTTCAAAGATCAGAAAAAATATGGCACCGCCTGGTTCTGGTTCAGTATGCTCAAGAATATTTCACCTGATTATCCTGAAATATTTTCAAACAATCTTGCCATGGAAGACAAGATAAGACAAAGAGTGCAAAAATCTATAGCTGTTTTTGATTTTTCAAGTCCTTCACAACACAAAGATTCCGGTATCATAGTTGCCAATAATCTCATAACCTACCTGTTTAAAAACGCAAGCGGGGATATCAAAATTCTTGAAAGAGAAAACTTGAAATCAATATTGGAAGAAATGAAACTCGGACAAATTGGTGTTGTTTCCGAACAAACCGCAAAAGAGATGGGACGGGTATATGGCATAGATGTCGCGGTCATGGGAAGTGTATTATTATACCAGGTTGAAACATCCGTTTCCAACGGAACAAAAACCGCAAGATACCAGATAGGAACAGAAATCCAGGACAATATCGAATACCTGAATTGGGCTGCTAAAAATCCCAATCCAACACCGGGCCAGCTTGCGTCTGCGCCTCCTGCAAAAATCTCATCACCTAAATATTCTGAAAAAGACTACGCTGTATCCAACCATAAGAAGGTAGGCTTTGTTCAGCTTTCATTTCGGATTGTTGATGTTAAAACAGGAGAAAACATTCAGGTAAGAACTATAGAACGCAAAGAAACGGTTGAGGATGATACAAGCGCAGGTCTACCGGAAGCTAATGTTAAATATGATCCTCTCGTAATCCCCACAGATACCGAACTTCTCCAGAAAATGACGAGTGAAGTAGTTGCTGAACTCGGGAGAGAAGCTTTAAAGCCCTTAAACAATCTTGAAAAAACAAATTTTCAAGACGGTGAGCAGTATTTGAAAAGAAGAGAAAAAATTCAGGCTGCCGAAAGTTTTGTTGACGCTATTTTTGATGAAAAAATGAAAATGGTTCTAGGTTCTCCTCTGACCAAAAAAGCAATGGAGCATCTTGATGATATTTTCCGTAATTATAAAGAAAATTGATGAACACTAAAAATTGCTTTGTATGAGTCCGGCTAATTGGGTTCGATGTCGTATTCGTATCAATATAATTATATTAATTGACCGAGCATTATGCGCTTTTCATATTATCAGTCTCAAGGCGGTTTGCTTTGCATTTAAGATTATCCGGAGCAAAATATTGATGAGAAGATTGTATTGCCTGCTGATTATATCAGCCGCTTTATCTATTATATCACCTCCTAATTTGTATGCACAGAAAAAGGTTCTGGCAATTTTCAACCTTACTGCAGCAAATATCGAAGCCATGGGTTATAACGGGGAAATCCTTCATGCTCTCATTTCATCTATTGAAACCGACAAGAGTATCGATCTGTTGCCAAGAAGGGAAATAGAAGAGATGCTTTTCAGAACTGACATTAATCTGGATAACTCTGAAAAAGCCGTGATTTTGGCCGGAAAAGCGCTTGGAATAAATTTTGTTCTTTTCGGGGAAGTTACCAAAAAAGGATCTATGATAGTAACACGGCTTAACTTGATGGATATTGAAGGCAAAACCATTCTGAATAGCTGGAGTGTGGTTTTTACGGACCACGATTCCATTCTTAAAAAAATTCCAAAAATTACTGAAGAGATAAGTACTGCTCTTTCAAATTGGAAAAGATCGTCAGGTAGCATAACAAATGAAAACAGATTGTCTCAATCAATAGATCTTGATTACCTTAATGTAATAAACGAAGGCGATTCGGTTGGTCTTTCATGGAAAATAAACACGCAAAAATCATCTTTATCATATAATGTCTATCGTTCGGAAAACAGTGATGGCCCTTACCAGTTCGTAGGAAGTACTTCGGATTGTTTTTATAAAGATACCACGGTTAAAAAAGGACAGTCATATTACTACAACATAGGAATAATAGCTGAAACGGAACCGGAGATAAAAAGTTCTCATACCACGCAGATACAGAATGTCGGGCAAAGAGTACCGCGTCCTCCTCTGGTTATGGGTGCGAAAGGCTATATCAAAAGAGCCGAAATTAAGTTTGTTCCATCGCTTAAAAACGAACAGGATTATTTTAACATAGTAAAATATAATTTATACCGTAAAAAAAATGAAAATGACTGGGAAAATATCAAAACGGTTGATTCAAAAAACATGACACAGACCGATCCGATTATTACGGTTATAGATGAAAGCGGTTTAAATGACGGCGCAAATTATACCTATGCGCTTTCAAGCACCGATGATTCAAATATTGAAAGTCCTCTTTCCGACCCTGTTTCAATTTCTACGGTAAAAGCTCCTGTATTAACTCTTGTAAGAGATGATCTGTTAAGAAAAATAAATCTTTCCTGGACATTTGTGGAAAACGCATCGGGTTATAGTCTTTATAGAAAAACAGAAAATGCGTCCTGGGAAAAAGTAGCCGATATTACTGAGGTCTTAACAACAAATTTTTCTGATGTAAAAAATATATCCGACGGCATACAGTACATCTATCGAATCACTGCTTATGATGACAAAAAGGAATCCGGCTGCTCGAACGAAGTTAAAGGAAAAACAAAAGAACTTCCCGGTTTTCCGGAAAACCTTCAATCTCAAGATAGTTTGGCTAAATCGGTTACTTTAACATGGACTGCTATAGAAGACCCTGATATCGGCGGTTATAATATTTACAGGGGTGCTGACTGCAATAATATGCAAAAAATTGCATCGATTAAAAACTATAGGTCAAACACATATTTCGACAAAGGTGATGCTTTAAAACCACTTGAAGACGGGAAAAATTATATATATTCATATCTTGAAAAAGGTGATGCCTTAAAACCGCTCGATGACGGGAAAAAATATTTCTATGCAATATCTGGTTTTAACCTGTTTGATGCCGAAGGGAAGCGGAGCAATTGTATTGAGGCGGAAACAAAATCAGCATCTGTTAATTAGTAGAGCCAGTTTCAAAACGTCCCATTTTAGCCGATCTCTGCGTTGGGCGAAAATTTTAATCCTCTAAATACTCCATGTATTCCTGCGGTTAAAATTTTCATCCGCCTTGACCTTGACCAAACTGAAACGTTTTGAAAGTGGCTCAGTAGTAAAAAAAGACCATTAACGCTAAAACGTTTATCAACTCACTCGCTTTAGAATTTCATATAAGCTGATTTGCAGCCGCAGAACAAAGGCCATTTTAAAATCCATGCGGTTCGGATTCGCTCTTATACCCCCCAATATTGACTCCGATTAGATGTTATGTAAAAATTCCTCTCGACTTCGTTGCTAAGAACGCCATTTGTGGTATAGAATTACTCTTCACGATGTGCTTAACTATGGAGCCAGTTTCAAAACGTCCCATTTTGGCCGATCTCTGCGTTGGATGAAAATTTTAATCCTCGAAATACTCCATGTATTCCTGCGGTTAAAATTTTCATCCGCCTTGACCTTGACCAAACTGAAACGTTTTAAAAGTGGTTCTATGATTTATTAATTTTATTATCAGTGAATATATGAAATTTATTAAAAAAATGTTGTTCTGGACAACATTCTGGACGGGTATTCTTTTAATAATCGCTCTTGTTATATCGCTTTTACTGCCGCATATAATAAGCCCTGAATATCTTAAAAGCAAAATTGTAGAGCAGGTCTCTCTAAGGATAGGATATAAGATCAATCTCCAGAATGTTGATATTATATTATTTCCACGTCTACATGCAGATATAAAAAATACAACATTATTGGTGCCTGGCAATTTTTCAGTAAATATAAACAGCATAAAAGCATATCCTGAAATATGGCCTCTTCTTACAGGAAGTGTTAATATCAATAAGCTTTATCTTGATGCTCCCAATATAAAAATTAATATTCCGGAAAGGCTTTCTGGGGAAACCGACATACAGATAAATATTGCTTTACGGAAAATAGAAAAAAAGTTGTATGATTTTTTCAGGAGCCGAACATTAGAAAAAACAGATATACTTGTTGAAATCAGAAGCGGAAATATAGATCTTTATACCGGCAAACGTCTTTATTTCAATTTTGGAAGTATATTTTCCCACTTTAAGCTAAATCCAAAACATATTGAAATGGTATTGAACGCCAAATCAAATATCAGTAATAACATATCGATAAAAAGCCAATATTTTTCTGATAATTCAAATAATAATGGAAATATTAAGATATATAACCTGAATCCAAAACTGCTTTTTGATTATCTTTACCCTGATTCGGCTTTAAAGATCGCTGATTCCAAAGCAGATGTGCAAATATATTTTACTAAAAAAGGAGCTTTAAATTATAATGCAAAATTCAAAGGTAAAATTGATCATCTTTCGTTTAAAAGAAATAATGAAAATCTGATTCTTAACAGCAGGCATCTTTCCGGGGATATAAATATATATGGAGAAGAAACCAACATTAATATTGAAAAGTTTATTCTTGATAATACCGAATCAGTTTTTTCAGGAAGTTATGTTGTAAATACTTCATATCCTTATGTACAGTTTGACTTGCAAGGTAAAGATATTGATATTAAAGAGACCGGAAAAATTGTACTATTTCTTACAGGGGAATCAAATACATTTCAGGAGATATTTAATGTATTAAAAGAGGGGAAGGTTCCGTCTGTAAGCATCACAGCCAAAGCCCCTCAGGTTTCGGAACTGGGAAATATCAAAAACATATTTATAAAAGGAAGTGCTCTTAATACCAAAATATCTGTGCCTATGCCAGCGCTTGAGATTTATGATATAAAAAGCGAAGTAACTGTTTCGGGAGGAATTCTTGAAGCAATTAATGCAGAAGGCAGGCTTGGAAATTCGCTTGCGCAAAACGGAACGTTTAAACTCGGTCTTTCGGAAGACAGTAATTTATTTTACCTTGATGCTTTCGTGAATGCCGATATTTCTCCTCTTCCTTCCATCCTCAAACAAGTTGTTAAAAACAAAAGCTTTTTAAAAGAATTATATTTAATAAAACAATGTGAAGGGAAAGCAGTAGGAAAACTGACTATCGATGAAAAAGCGGGGTCGTATTCCACAAAAGTTGATGTTTCAAAATTTGATATAAAAGGTGTTTACAGCCGATTCTCAAATCCTGTTGCTGTTATCGGAAATAAATTTTTCCTGGATGATTCCGTTGTTAAATTTATGGTTCTTAGTGCGACAACCGGGAATACTTCAGGTTCAAACCTGTCTGCCGAATTCAGATTTGATAAATATAATTCTTTTAAAATTTTATCCGAAAAAACAACTATAGATTCTAATGAGGCAAATCAGTTTATACTACCTTTTCAAAGTGCAAAAAAATCAGCGGAACAATTTCATATCAGGAAAGGAACCGTTACCCTAAACAATATTGAGCTAAACGGTCCTCTTTTTGATCCTTCCAAATGGGTTTTAAAAACAGACGGCAAAATAGACAATATGATAGTTGATTGCAAATCGCTATTAAAAGAAGCAATTAATATAACAAACCTGAAATTTAATGCTTCCCAAAATAAAAGTAAACTTTTTCTAAAATTCACGGATGCATATTTTCGAAAAACTTTTATCCCGAATCTTTTTGCTGAATTTGGGCTTGAAAAGGATTACGATTTTAAAATTCGATCAGAACAAGCATCGATAGATGCTAAAGAGATCAATTTGTTTACACCATATTTTCAACTTACCGAAACTGTGAAAGAAAGTATTAATATTAACAAAGGAACAGCCTTGCTGTATAATTTTAATCTAAAAGGTCCTTTGTTTAAGCCTGATAAATGGTCTTATAAAACAGACGGTAAAATAGGGAATATGCTTGTTGATTATAAATCGGTTTTTAGAGAACCACTTAATATAACAAAATTAAATTTCAAAGCATCCAGAAATTTTACAGACAATAATTCAGGGCAAAATAAATATAAAATTGAAGATGGATATATTTCATCAGGCAAAAGCCATATAACTATTGATGGTGATATCGAATTATTAAAAGAAGAATTGCTGCTGGATATAAGAGCTTTTTCAGAATCCCTGTACTGGGCGGATATAAAGGAGCTGATAAATCAGCCCGCTATTAAAAGCTGTCCGGCAGAAAAAGCACCGACTTCATTTGTAAAAGGGATTATCCGTACACATATAGATAATTTTATATATGACGATTACACATTACATCCTGTTAAAGCAGATATTTTATTTGGTCAAAAAAAAATAATAAGTATTGCTGTTTCAGAAGCAAATATTTGTGGAATTTCATTAACAGGAAAAATTGAGGCATGCCCAACAAAAGTAGAATTTAAAATAAATCCTTTTGCAAGAGATCAAGAGATTGAGCCTTGCCTCAAATGTTTTTGGAAAGGCAAGCATCTTGCGACAGGGATTTATAATCTTAAAGGTAATATTTATTCAAAAGGAGAAGAAAAAGAAATTTCAAAGCTGCTTTATGGAGTTCTTGAATTTAATGCAAGCAAGGGAAGGATATACAGACTCGGATTTCTTTCAAAGATATTTGCTTTGCTAAATGTTACTGAAATATTCAGAGGTAAGCTTCCTGATCTTATTGGAGAAGGTTTTGCTTATAATAGTATAAGTATCGAAGGAAAACTTGAAAAAGGAAATTTTGTTGTAAGCAAATTTGTAATTGATGGCGCTTCAATGGCAGTAGTATGCACCGGCAATATAGATATCAGTAACAACAGGGCAGATCTTATTGTTCTGATTTCCCCTTTTAAAACTGTTGATCTTATAATTAAATATATTCCTGTGTTAAGCCAGATTCTGGATGGCAATATAATCTCCATTCCTTTTAGAGTTCTTGGCAAAATTGAAGATCCGGATGTTATCCCCCTTTCTCCCACAGCAGTTGGATCAGGTTTGTTGAATATGCTCCAAAGAACTATCGCCATTCCTGTTAAAATTATACAGCCTCTAACTTCAGATAAAGGTGCTGTGAATAATGATAAAGTTAAAAGCGCAGAGTAATGGACGCCGACAACAATACGTTTGTTCGCAAGGCAGAATTGATCTTAATGCCATATATTGAATTCCTAAATTATCCACGGCCTCCGCCGGTGTAGGCTAACGCATATCAGGGAAATTCTATGTGCAAGTGCGTTTTTTTTGGGGAGGTATATAACCGGTTCTTCCCTGTTCAATTATTCTTCTTCTATATGCCTGATATATCTTATCCAAAAGATCATCAATAGTTATAGGTTTCATAACAAAATCAAAAGCACCAAGTCGTATTCCCTCTGTTCCGGTTTCAATCGAACCATGACCTGTAAGAATTACTATTTCCGATTTGATCCCCTTTTTTTTAATCTCTTTTAGTGTGGCAATTCCGTCCATACCCGGCATTTTTATGTCAAGTATTATGACATCGAATACTTTTTCATCTACGATACAAACAGCGCTTGCTCCATCATATACAGCTGTAGCCTCATAACCTCTTTTAGTTAAAAGTTTTACAATATTGTTTGCGAAGGCCTTCTCATCATCTACTATGAGAATTTTGGGCTCACTCATTCTCGGCTCTCCTTTGTTGAATTCAAGTTGTCTTTGTGTCCTTCAGGCTGCTTGTAAGGAAGAATTATTTTAAATTCCGTACCTTTGCCTAACTCGCTTTGAACTGAAATATCTCCACCCAAGCTTTTTATAATACTATAAGAAATGGAAAGCCCCAATCCGGTTCCTTTCCCAACGGATTTTGTTGTGAAAAAAGGCTCGAATATTTTGCCCAGATTTTCAGGAGCAATACCTGAGCCGGTATCGTTTATGGATATTTCAACACCCTTGCTTATGCTATCAAAACTAGTGCTTATGGTAATTTTTCCATGAGGCTTCCCCTCGTGAGCATCCACTGCATTATTAATCATGTTTAAAAAAACCTGTTGGAGTTTTGAAGGGTCTGAAACAATGAAAGGAATATTTCTTTCCAGATTTTTATCAAATTTAATATTTATTACTTTTGATCTTCCTTCCATCAGCTGAATAATTTCTTCCAAAAAAGTATTGAGATTTACCTGTTCCATACTTGAATTGATGTGTCTGGAAAACTTTAAGAGATTTTTTGTGATATTGGTACAGCGCAGAATCTGGGATTGTATAGCAGATAAAGAATCGGATAATTCTGTTTTAACTTTTTCATCAAGATTGGATAATTCATCAAGCGAGTCTTTTATAATCTGGTTTTCGGTAAGTATAATGGCAAGAGGATTATTAATTTCGTGAGCCACTCCAGCCGAAAGCTCCCCAAGAGAAGCCAGTTTACTGGCCTCAATAAGTTGCCGGTTCAGACGGTCAGCTTTTTCATCCCATTTTTTTATTGCATTGATCATATATCGGGCGCTGATAAGAGATATTACCGTTATGGCAATCAGGCTTAGATGCAGAAAAATCAAAGCAGCACGATTTGCATGGTCTACGTCTTTGAATGCTTCGGAATAATTTTGTTTAATTACGAGCTTCCAGCGTGGATTTTCAAGCCATGTATAGGCTACCAACTGACGTGGAAAATCACTGCCGGGATATTTACCGCCGGATTCCAGAATTCCTATTCCGCTTTCCTCATGAAAAAACTCAGCCGGCAGCACAGCTTTGTCCATAATTTTGCCGCTATAACGCGGAGTAGTTTGCAGAATTCCTTCCTTATTGGAAAGATATACTTCCCCTGTTTTGCCCATCTTGACATTTTCAACCAATGAACGAAAATATTCCGTATCAATGGTGGCTCTTAAAATATAATTACCGTTATTGTCGGACCGGCGAACAGCTATTATAAAATGAGGAACATTGCGAAATCCTGTAAACATGTCGCTGATGTAAACACCTTTTTTCATAACTTCTTTGAACCACACTGCGTTCGAATAATTTTTTTTTATCAGATCATATGGTCCGGCATAGGCCAGATGTCTGCCGTCGCCGTAAATGAGTCCGAGATCCGTGAAAAAAGATCCTTCTATGTTCAAGGTGTTAAAGATTTTTTCTATGTTTTCCTGTTGTTGCAGGTATTCACAAGAGTTCGTAAATAAAATTAATTTCAGATCATAAGTTCTTTCTTTTAAAAACATATCAATAATTTTCCGGTGATGTCCTACCTGATCTTTGAAATAATTTTCCATTCGAATTCTGGAAAATCCGGAATAGTAATTATAGATACCCCAGCCGACAAGGAAAAGAGGAATTATAGAGCAAGCAAGGGTGATTAAAACAAACTTCCAATACAGCCTGGAATAATGACCTTCCTTCTCTTTACCCCTGCTTATCTTTGTTATGCCGGAAATAATTA
The DNA here is from genome assembly GCA_018901125.1 of Pseudomonadota bacterium. Lineage (GTDB taxonomy): Bacteria > Desulfobacterota > Desulfobacteria > Desulfobacterales > RPRI01 > RPRI01. The sequence goes on from JAHIFE010000187.1 coordinate 27,683, forward strand.
TTTGTTTAATTTTCATGAGCGTACTATTTATTGAGGATTAAAGGGGCCATGGAAGAGGAAGATAACAGCTCATTAGCTCATAAGTAAGGAAAGTAAATTGTCATCTTATAAGCTATCTCTTCCTTAGTCTTGAACCCTCGACCACTTAAGTAAATCATCTGCCAGCAGCTGAGGCCTCTGGCAGATGATTTACTCAAGGTTATACTTTCCAGCCAGAAAATTTTTGGATAGTGCGTCTACGCTGGCCTCATTTGTCATCAGCATATCCATCTGACGTGTAAACTGCAAAAGCCTTCCGAGCATATCCAGTTTTTGTTCAATAAGAGTTTTCTCATGCTTTTGATATCTTGCATCAACCTTGTCTCCTGTGACCTCGACAGCAAAATCGGAAGCTTGAAGTATTAATGCTATAGCCCTTACCCGTCTGTTTTTCCGGGTATCATCAGCAGCGCCTCCCTTGAAAGAGAAGGTTATATAATTCATGTTTACAGTCTGGCTGCAGTAAGTATCAAGAATACTATAATGGTAACCTACACGGGAACTGAAATTTAAATATTTATCCGAGATAAGGGCATAGCTGCGGTCACCGAATCTTTCTACTACAGAAGGAGGAGAAAGCATCTGTTCTCTCATCACGGACATAAAGCCTTTAAATTCAATAGGGCGCAATTGAGTCTGATGAAAATCTTCATGCAATATTCCGTTAAGAAGTGCTTTGAATGGAACAGAGGCTATCTTATCAGGATGTATGTCTTTAAAATCCTGATTATTTTCCGTCAAACCCCCTCCAAGGTCTATAACATAAAGATCTAACGGAATAGCACATTTAAGTTTAAAAGCTATGCCCTTTCTGTCACTTACAAAGTCGCTTAATTGAAACATCTCCGAATAGGAAAATTCATGCACGAGCCGGCTGATATCATGAAGAGATTTGCAGGAAGCGGGAGTAAAATTGGGCGATCTTGCATCCATAAGATTTAAGGGAACTACCCAATCACTGACTTCTCTTAAAATATTATATACTGGAGTATTCTTCATGGGAAATTGACCGGTATTCTGGAAGGATTCCAATTCCGTCACTCTTCCCTGATATACCCTTCCCGAGTATGCATCCACGGTAATTTCCATACCAGACGGTATGGTTGTTGTCGCCACATTTGCGTTTACTATGGTTGGTACCGCAAATTCCCTTGCAAGAGAAGCCATATGTCCGGCTATATTACCGATGTCGGTTACTATAGCTTTAGCTTTCTTCATGGCCATGACAAGCTTTGGGGAAGAGTGCCTTGCTATAAGAACTGATCCTTCCGGGAAATTTAAGAGATCATCATCGGAAGCTACAAGAAAAGCAGGGCCAATTCCAACACCGCCTGATACAGTCATGCCTTTTTCTATAAGAAGTGGATAGGCTGTCAGAACAGGAGTTATCGGAATAGTTTTCCCGAATTGTTCCGCACGCAAAGGTCTGCTTTGAAGAATACTGATATTGCCTTTGGCATCCAGTGCCCACTCAATGTCCTGTGAGCATCCGTAATGATTTTCAAGTTTCTGTGCATATTCTGCAAGGATACGGATATGTTCAGGTAAAAGACAGGGCTTATGGCGAAAATCATCTGCAACCAAAACTTCCATCAGTCCGCCATCAGGCTTGCATACTAATTTAACGGTCTTTTGTGAAATCTCTGCTGAGACTATCTGACCGTCTCTATCCACAATGTAACTGTCCGGTGTTATAACCCCACTTACAGCGTATGGCCCCAGTCCTAATACGGCGGTGATTATTATATTTTTTTCCAGCAAATTAAGAGGATTTCTTGAATACATTACACCACTTGCAACAGATTCAACCATTTGCAGGCAGCCCACACTCATACCGATATCTTCATCTCTTATTCCTTTATTAAGACGGTAGGAAATAGCATGGGGCGTGTAAAGACTTGCTGCAATTTCCTTATACGCTGATATGATTTGTTCTTTCGGTACGTTTAATTTGGATAGATATTGGCCTGCAGCCGAAAGCTCGCCGTCTTCCCCGATTGCGCTGCTTCTCATGGATACCATAAATGATGATCCGGAAGTATTAATAGCAGCGGCAGACTCCACAAGATTTGCATAGGCAAGCATAATAGCCTCTTCAAGTTCAGGAGGTAATTTTGTTGAGATAATCAGCTTGCGGATATCCTCACTTATAGTTATTAAGGTTTCAGGGTTATCCGGATCAATTTCCATCTTTTTTTTGCTTACCTGATCGAAAAGACCGGTTTTAAGCATGAAAGATTTAAAGGCCCGTATGGCAACAGCAAACCCATTGGGTATGGGAAGTCCGGCCTTATTGAGTACTTCCCCAAGATTAGCATTCTTTCCTCCCACCCAATCAGCCATCTCTGCAGTAATCACGGAATAAGGTAAAATGTTTTCCGACGGAAGATCTTCTTTTTTCTTTTTAATAATTTCATTGATATTTGAATTGATTTTTTCGAATGTTTCAAAAAGTGAAGAGTAGCGATGACCGGACAGATCATCCAGGTTTTTCACCATACGAAGAGCGTGGAATACGGCTTTGGCTGATCTTGATCTTACATATGACATGCCGAAGACCTGCTGTCCTTGCAGTTTTTCCTCAATATCGCTTATTACTTTTAAAAATTCGGCATTTGAATCAAGCAGCATTTTAAAACAGGAATATTTAAAACGAAAAAGATCGGACAAATTATCCCTGGCGTAAGTTCTGTCGTCCTGTTTTTTCCTTTTAAATAGTTTTAGCTTTTCAAACATTCTTATTTGTCCTGAGTAAGTTCTTTGCCATGTCCTTCCTCAATAAACCTGCGACGATGAGCATCCTCAATTTTATCCAAAAGAGCATCGATATTACAGGGCTTTATGATGTAGTCATATGCGCCTGATTTTATGCCTTCGATGCCTGCCTCAATGGAAGCATGTCCTGTAAGAAGTATAACTTCCATAAGCGGATCAATTTTTTTTATATGTCGTAAAGTTTCTATACCGTCCATTCCAGGCATTTTTATATCAACAATAGCCACGTCGAAAGATTTTTGTTTCAGCAATTCCAAAGCATCTTCTCCGCTTCCGGCATCGCTGATGTCAAGGTTTCTTCTTTTTAGTCTTGCGGCCAGTGTTGTCCTGAAATCTTCTTCATCATCTACCAGCAAAAGACGTATTATTTTCATATTGTTTATTTCCGATCACCCTTTATAAACTGCAACCATATAGCCCGGTTCAACCACGCAGCCGGATTCCGCATAAGCAATCGAGTCTGTTTCGGTAGCACTATGAACTACCGCAGTTCCTGACGCCTGACCTTTATCATTGAAAACGTTAATGCGTGTGCTTGTCTTAACACCATGATCTATACCAAGGCCAAAAAAGATTTCGCAGGTTTCCTGCACCTTTTTTACTTTGTAAATTACAGCTTTTCCTTTTCCAGCCATAAGAATTTCAATTTTACCCGAAATTAAAAATATGCACCCGAATGTCAAAACTATTAAGAAAAAAAAGAAAGCCGCAAAATACCATGGTGAGATGTCAAAATAACGTTTTATAAGCGATTTATAACTTTTTCTGTAGCTCTCATAATCTTTATATATTCTGATATAAAATTTATCGGGCGGTTTTTTTATTTTAATATCTTTAATTCCGACCACAAGGATGTATTCTCCCTCTTTTATATCAGGGCTTATGATAAAGCGACCCTGCCACATTTTACTTCCAAACCAGTGGCCCTTCTGAATTGAATCTATTGAAAGGCTAATAAGATCTGAAGTACTTGTGTAGAATATATCATCAGTAGTTACGACTGTTTCAGCAGTAAGTCCGTTTATGTCTAACGATGTTCCGGGAAGAGCATCAAAAACTGTTTTAGATTGCCTGAAACCGGCTACTATAGTATCTATAATCGCAAGGCTTAATAAAACACAAAAAACGGCAGCAATTTTTCCCACGTTACTTCTTAGCTGCAAGGTTTTATCTAAATCATTCATTGCTGCTTTATCTCCATTTTGTGTTTCGGAAAAGATTTAATAAAATTCCCATTTGCTTTAGGGGGTATCATGCTATTTAGTAAAGATATAAATAAGAGCCATTCATTCTTCCTCTTGATATAATTGATTTATATACCTTCGCAGAAAGCCGGAAAACGACTTTCTGCGAAGGTATAAGTTATTTTATTTCTTAAAAATATCGGTTTTACTGATATTCATAAACCTTCTTGCCTTGCCTTCCTCCTTGTAATAAATGCGAACCTCATCGCCTGAATCCCAGGTATCGTCCGGTAGAGCAAAATATTCATCAGGAAGTGAAAAAGTAATAAGAATTTTTTGCCTACCCGAATAAATGGTAATGGTTTTGTTCTCTTTGTCTATTATAGGAAAAGATTTAGACACTTCAGTTGCTTCATCATAGACTAGCGGATTGTTCTTTGCCACATTTTCTTTATGATCTATTACTTTGTAATCTATGGTTTTAAAGTTTTGTGTGGCTGTATCAAATATGATTATCTGGTTTTTCTCGGTATCCAGCTTCATCCTTTTACCGGCCTTGGGAAGAGCCCCGATTTCACTAGGATCCTTGGGCATCTCATAGGTAAAAGGTGGCAGATGTGTATAGTCCGGATTATTCGGATCAGCATTAAAGTCTCTTATTAGTGTAACCGTTCCTTTTTCTTTATCAAATTCTATGACTCTGCCCTGATCCACATTTCCCAATTTTCCGCAGGCAAAAATAAATAATAAAGCGGACAAGACGGTAAACAAACCTGATCTTTTTATAAAAGTATGCTTTCTCATGCTAAGCGCCTCCTTTCTTCATTGCAATTTCCTGCTTTGCGCCCTGTATCATTTTAACAAGAATATACATAGAAAGAGCAGCAACAAGTCCTAATATAAGAACTGTTGAACAAGCATCCATAATGGCTTTGGTGCCGGCCACATATTTTGGAATTAGTTTCATTATGACGGAAATACAGCAGCCAACAACAGCTATTCCAAAAGCGATACGGATCCCATACCCTTTGATATATTTGGTTGCCACTGTTCCGACCTGAGCTCCCATTGCTGCACCACAAAGCATGATTACGGCTGCAACCAGTTCCGTTCTACCTTTGAAAGTGTAAGTTCCTGCTCCATAAAGACCTGATATCATAACTTCAAAAAGGTCTGTTCCAACGGCTATATGGGTAGGGCACCCTATAAAATAAATAAGAGCGGGCATACGAATGAGTCCTCCGCCTATACCAAGGATACCTGCCAGCCAGCCGGTAAAAAAACTGATAAATATAGGTAGCCAAGCAGAGCAGGTAAATCCCGCTGCCTTAAAATGTACCATAGGGGGTATTTTAAGCTTATGAAAAGTCTTATGCCATTCAAGCCCGGTGGCAAGTTTATCATCTTCCAACCCTTTAGCCCTGGCTTCTTTTTCTTTACTTCTCTTCTTGGCCACATCCGCAAAAACCATCCATGCGATAAGTATAAGAAGGATAACATACATCCATCGCACAATAAGCTCCACTTTTCCTATTCGTTCAAGCCACATTATCATCTGGGCGCCTACCTCAAACCCGACAATGGTTCCGACAAGCATAATCATACCAAGCCGGTAATCGACATTTCCGAACCTGCCATGCCTCATGGTGGAAATAAGAGACTTTCCCGCCATGTGTGCTATGTCTGTTCCTATAGCAAATGCCATAGGAAAACCAAGAATATTAAGCCCGGGCGTAACCATCCAGGCCCCGCCCATACCAAAAAAACCACCTATTATTCCGACTCCAATGCCAAGGATAACAAGGCCTGGCCAGAATACTGTAACTCCCGAAATGGGCATCAGAACATATAACCAATCCATTATTTAACCTCCCGTCATTAATTTTTTTATTGTAATTTTTAAATATTTATCCAACAAGTTCCGATAATCTTAATGTTCCGACAATTCTCTGGATTTTAAGTCTATTCCTATCCTGGACATAATAAGATCTGCCAGAAGACCAAGAAGTACTCCGATTATTGGTATTGAAACAACAGTTACAATTGTAAAATACAAATGGCTTTCATTATAAAGATTAGCAAACCATGCCTCCCAGCCGCTTAATTTGCGGGTGTCGGCTACCATAACGAGAAGTGCGGCTTTTTCACCTCCCGCCAAAGCTGCGTTGGCTATAACAAGAAATGTCATTGTAATCATACCTGTAAGTTTAAACCACAATTTACGCATTTTGTTACCCTCCTTTTTTTGTTTTATTATATTATCGCCTTACGGGCGTATGGTCCAATTTGTTCAATAAACCTGATAAAATATTAACTGTGTGGCCGGCCTATCTCCTTTATTTTTGCACCGCGAATTTTTTGTTCCTGCGAAGCTTTATTCTCAAAAGCTGCGACAAGCTTTTCGAGAAGTTCTGCAAACTTTACAGGTTTTAATAGATAATCAAAGGCTCCAAGCTTTAAACCTTCAATGCTGGTTTCAACAGAGGCATGACCTGTAAGAAGAATTACTTCCGTTAAAGGCTGTAATTTTTTTATCTCTCTTAATACTTCGATACCGTCCATACCGCCCGGCATCTTGACATCGAGCAGGACAATGTCAAAAGGCTTAACTTTTATAAGTTCAAGCGCTGCCTCTCCGCTGGAAACACCCGTTGCCTCTATTTTTCTTTTTTGCAGACGATTGACTATGGTTTCCAAAAAATCGGTCTCATCATCTGCAATTAAAACACTGAAGGTAAACATTGGATCTCCTTGTTTGTACCTATTTTTTCTCAGGAACAACAACCGGTAATTTTACGGTAAATATCGTTCCTTTTCCTTCCTCACTTTCAAGAGTGATGGTTCCACCCATATTTCTGACAATATTATAACTGACTGATAAGCCGAGTCCTGTACCTTTTCCTGATTTTTTTGTTGTGAAAAAAGGTTCAAAAATCCTTGACTGATACTCTTTAGGGATTCCCTGCCCATTGTCTTTGACGATGACAGATATTTCCAAATCATGTCTCTTGCTGCTTATATTTATTGTACCGTCTTTGCCTATCGCATCGACAGCGTTAGTTAATAGATTCAGAAATACCTGCTGGATCTGTGAATGATCGCTCGCAATGATAGGAAGATCAGGATTTGAGTCATATATTATAGAAATATTATTTGTGCGGGCATAACTTTCAAGAAAACTTATTGTTTCATTGATAACTTTATTTATATCCACGTCTTCAAGGTGAGGTTCCATCCTTCTTGCAAATCCAAGCATTCCATGAATGACTTTTCTTGCCCTTTCCACATGTTCTTCTATTTTATGAAGTGACTTTTTATACTCTCCAAGATTTTGGCTATTCTGGAATTCCTCTTCTGTGAGAAGATCTTCCATCCATCCTGTTTTTTCGGCTATTACGGCAAGCGGGTTATTGATTTCGTGGGCTACTCCTGCCGCCATCTTGCCGAGTGCAGCAAGTTTGTCGGAATGGACAAGTTGTGCATTCAACTCGTTCATCTTACGATCGGAGTTTTCAAGCCGCCTTATGGTCATACGTGTAGTAAAGATTGTAGTAAAGATTATCATCAGACAACCTGCTGTTACGATAATAATCTCCATCTGTTTTGTTTTAAAAAGCCGGGTCATTTCTTCAGTTGCATCCTGGCTTATTACAAGAAGCCAGTTGTTGTTTTTCAACCAGCGCCCGGCATAAAGTATTTTTCTGCCTTCCGCATTCATCTTTTCCTGAACCGTTGTTCCCTCTCCAAAAATAGTAGGATTCAAGTTTGATTTGGACAGAATTTCGTTGCCAAAACGCATACGGGTTTGGTAGAATCCTGCTTTGTTAACTATAAAAGCATCCCCTGTTTTTCCAACTTGTGCGGTTCTGACAAGAGTCTCAAAAACATCGGAATCTATAGTCGCTCTGAGTATCCAGCTTTTATTGGTTTCCTGGCGCTGGAGAGCGATAATGAAATGCGGTACGCGTCTGTATCCCATAAAGACATCACTTACATAAACCCCCTTGCTTTCAACTTCATGAAACCATGGCTCGGAATAGTAATTGACATTAAGAAGCTTATAAGGACCGATGTATGTGACGTGTTTGCCTGAACTGTCGATCAAACCAAGATCGATGAAGCCTCCGACCCTGTTGTTCATTATCCGGAATATCTTTTCCAGATTATTCTTGTCTGACAGATAATCGAAAGTATATGCGTCGGCCATAGCCAGCAGAATGGCTGTGCGTTCTTTCAAAAATAATTCTATTGAATTGCTCTGGACTCTGGCCCGGTAGGAAATCTGTTCTTCAATTTTGCCCTTAAACATTTGAGCGAATTGGTAGTAAATCGTAACGCTTAAAAATATAAGTGGTATAAAGGAGACTAACAGCGTTACGAAAATAATTTTTCTTTGCAGGTTCGCATATAGTCGCCTTTTCATATAAATTCCTTTCTATTCCGTATTCTTCTCTTCTTCCAGGCGTTTGATTTTCTGTTCCTGGATTTTTTTTCTTTTGTAGGCATCTTCGAGTTTATATAACAATTCATCAACATCAGTCGGCTTCATAAGATAATCGAAAGCGCCTACTTCCATCCCCTCAACGGCTACTTCAACATTTGCATGTCCTGTAAGCATTATTACTTCAACCAGCGGTCTTATTTTCTTGATTTCTCTTAATGTCTTTATGCCGTCCATCCCCTGCATTCTTACATCCAGGACAACCAAATCTGTTGGAGACTCCTCTAGTATTTTAAGAGCTTCTTCGCCGCTGCCAACGCCCGTTGCTTTGATTTTTCGCTTTTGCAGCCTTTTGAGCAACGTATCCAAAAACTCTTTTTCATCGTCTACAAGAAGGACGCTGAATTCATACATTTGTTACACCTCCTGTTTTTACACAAATTTCTTTGATTCTATTGAAAAGCTCTTCAAAATCGCATGGTTTTGCAAGATATTCTATCGCACCGTATTGCATGGCTTCTTCTGATGCAGCTTCCGAACCATGGCCCGTAAGTACAATTACCGGAAGTTCAGGCACCATTTTAGATAAAATTTTCAGGACTTCAATTCCATCCATTTCTTCCATTTTAAGATCAATAATCGCTATATCGAAATCGGTTTTTCTAATGGCACGGAGCGCTTCAGGGCCGGAGAATGCTTTTGTAACTTCGAAATTTCTCTTTGATAGCCTCTTTGCAATTACATTGACAAAGTCCTTCTCATCATCAACAAGCAATAGTCTGATACGATTATGCTTATTATTTGATTTCGCGCCAACAATTTCTGTGTCTTCTGCTTTTGTGTTTACCATTTTATAAAATCCATATTTAACAGCTTTGTTATAAGCCTGTTTTTACTCATAAGATATATTGTCTTTATAGCCGCTTTTTAATCTTTTCTTTTTGAGGGAAGCCGTACATAAAATGTTGTTCCTGCATCAACTACACTGCGTACGTCAATTATTCCTCCCATTTTTTTTACGATCCCATAGCAAATGGAAAGTCCTAATCCGGTTCCTTTCCCCACAGGTTTTGTTGTAAAGAATGGATCGAATATTCTGGCAAGGTTTGCTTTCGGGATTCCAGGGCCATCGTCTGCCACGCTGATTACAACTTCATTAGCCTCCAGCATGCTTTTTAAAGTTATATTACCGCCCCTTTTTTCAAGTGAATCAAGGGCATTGTTCATAAGGTTTAAAAAGACCTGCTGTATTTCAGTATGAGACAAGCGTAATATTGGCAGATTTTCCTGAAGGCTTGAATTTATAACAACATTGGAAAATTTAGCCCTTTGTGTGCAGAAACTTATTACATCATTAATTACTTCGTTAATATCTACATCTTCTATGACTGCTTCTGTTTTTCTTGCAAAACTTAAAAGCTTTTTAGTAATATCTCTGCATCGTTTTCCCTGTGTCTTTATCTGAGCAAGAGCCCTTTCAAGTTCGTTTTTATTTTCCTGGTTGTTTAAAGGTTCTTCCTCCATAAAGTCATGTATCCAGCCTGCCTCTTCAACCATAATCGCAACAGGATTATTAATTTCATGCGCTATTCCGGCAGCGAGTTCACCCAGTGAGGCCAGCTTACCGGTTTCTATGATCTGCTGGTTCATAATCTCTTTTTCATCGTCTGTTTTTGCTATTTTGGCCACTATCCATCTCGAAAGCAAAAATGCAGTAATAATGATAAATATGCCGTCTAAAAGAATGATAAAAAGAGTTATTTGTCTTGCATTGGTCAGTTCAGAAAAAGCATCTGATTTATCCTGTTGACAGATAAGAACCCAATTGCCGTTTTTTATTAGAGTAGCAACAAAAAGATATTTTTTCTCTGAATCGTTATACATTTCCGAGAAGTAAACCCCATCTTTTGTATTCTCTCCATTGGTAATGAGATTAAAAATTGAATATACTTTATCTGAAACCACGTCAACGCCAGGTTTCGATTGATATTCTCCTTTATTGTTTAATATAAACGCAAAGCCGGTTTTCCCGATTTTAAGATTTTCTACAAGCGAATTAAAAGTGGAAAAACTTATAGTTGCCCTTAATATCCATGGAATTCCATCCCGGTATTGTCTGGCAGTAATCACGAAATGAGGTGTTCCGCGTAAGCCAAGAAAAATATCACTTATGGAATAGTCACTTTTTATAGCGTTTTTAAACCACTGGGTATCTGAGTAGTTAGCATTTTCAAGTTTAAACGGTCCTGCGTATGAAATCTGTATTCCTTTGTCATTTACTACTCCTAGATCTTCAAATACCGAACCGTATTCTGTTTGAAGCGAGGCAAGGCTGTTTCTTAAAAAATTCTCATTGTTAAGCTCTTCAAAAGCAAAAGATTTTGCCATAAATCTCATACTGTTTAGTTTTTCATGTAAAAAACTATCTATGTTCTGTTTATGCTTAAGAACCAGCTCTCTGAGATGTTCATTTTGCTTTTTGTGATAAGATACATTGAAGCGGTTTAATATAATGCCACTGACCAATATTAAAGGTACAAAGGAAACAGCAATAATTATAAGAAGTATTTTCCTCGTAAGTGATTTATAATAAGGATCTTTAAGTCGGTTTTCCTGGTTCATGGCTTATCTGTTGAATTCCCTCTTTGAACTCCTGTCTTGACGGTTTTGTTTAATATCCTTGCGATTACTTTTTTTAGCTGTTCTATGCTGTTTCCGCCTTTTTCAACAAATACCGTTGGGTCAAATATTTTAGATGCAGCGATATAATCTGAGAAAAAAGTATGAAGTATAACAGTAAGATAAGGAGTTTTTTGATTGAGCTTTTTTAATAATAAAGATTCTTCCGCATCAGGCAGATCCGGGTCAAGAATTAAAATATCAATCGGATCACGCTGATAAGCCCATTTTAAAACTTCTCTGCCATTTTCCGCAAGTTCGACAGTGTAGCCTTCAGCTGTCATTTCGCGCTTTAAAAAGTCTCTGACATTTGAGTTTTTATCGGCAATCAATATCTTGAATTCTTTTTTCAAAGTTTATTTTCCAGGATAAATTGTTTTAAAAAAAATGTGCAAGGCATATGCCATCTTTATCCGGAAGAACATATTTTATAACTATCTGATTTGATTTAATTACAAAGGATGAGATAGATCATGCAATCAATAATACGGTGTCTGGTTTTTTTACAATATGTAAAAAACCCCAAGGCGATAGCTTCATGAAGATCCCGTTGCTTAATTTACATTATATTTTTTGATAAATTTAAAGAAAATGGATTTTTTTGAGTCTATAAAAGAAGTTTTGTAATAAAAAGTTAATCCATATACATAGCGATTTCGATTTCACGGATGTTTATTAAGATGTTCTTTTTATCTGTTTCAGATAGGTTGGGGCTGTTAAGGCGTATTTTAAGTGCAAGAAGAGTCATTTCTTGCCTGTATTGCTCGCAGGTGTATTTATTGTTTTTTATTTCGTTCATGGTCTTTAATCTAAACACGGCCAGTTTTTTTCATAGCATCTCGAAATACTTTGTAGAAAAATTCATGATCTGTTAATCCGCGGGAAAATATTTTGCCGAAATCTTTAATGTTATTTGAATTTATTATGATGTTAACACTTTTTTGAAATGCCGTCATATTATCCATAGTTCGAAATCTGTCACTTAAGAGCGCAACAAATATGTCTCGCCGTGTTGCAATAGGCAGGCGTTCGAGGTTAAACATTATAGGATTGGCATCCGGATTGGAGTTATCAAATTTTTCGTTCAGCACTATAGTGTCGTAGACATGATAGCGCATCTTTTTCATGACATCTCGTCCGTTTTTGGCCACTGTTATAGTAAATTCCATAAGATTAAGTGCTTCTAAAATTATTTTTATGAATTCCGGATCTGATTCGCAAACAAGAGCTGTTTTGCCTTCTTCTTCTATAAAATCAAAAGGCTTGTCTGCGGCATCATATGAATCAGATGTGACATCTTCATCGAATGTGATAGCTTCGTTTTTTGAATTCAAGACCGGCTGGTCCTGTTGCTGCGAATCAATATCTTCAGTTTTAATAGCAGTGCTGATTGGTATCTTGTTTTTGCATTTAGGGCATGCAATAAATTTTAGTTCAGCCGGAATTTTTTCATCGGAAACCCTGAACTTGCCGTTGCATTTTTCGCAGGTTATGTCCATAATATATATTATTATCCCCCTAATTTTGATAGACTATCAATATATTGTCAGTTTTTAGTAGTATTCTTTTTTCTCGCATAACCGCGGTCAATTTCAAGTTTTTCAATATCTGTTGTTTTTTCCCCTCTTGAACTCTTAATCGCATCGATTCCACGTCCTACTACTCCTCTGCGTGAAGCGTAGGAAATCGCCGTTTCCTCTGAGATGAGACCTTTGCCGTAAAGTTCTGTGATATAATCATCAAAAGTTATCATTCCGAAGGGTCTACCTGTCTGCATAATTTCGTAAAATGTTTTATCTTCAGATTCTCCGTTTAAAATTATGTCTTTAACCCGTAAATTCATTCCTAGAATTTCAAATGATGCTATACGTCCGCCGCCGATTTTAGGAAGCAGCCTCTGGCAGACTATCCACCGGATTGTGTCAGCGAGACGTATTCTTACCTGGTTTTCTTCTTCTTTGGAAAACATGCCAAGTATGCGGTTTATGGTTGCGCCGGCATCAATAGTGTGAAGAGTTGAAACTACGAGATGTCCTGTTTCAGCAGCGCTGATTGCTATTTCAATAGTCTCCCTGTCTCTCATTTCACCCACAAGAATAACTTTTGGAGCCTGCCTTAAGGCAGCTCTCAAGCCGTTTGCAAAAGCGTCAAAGTCAATGCCGAGTTCCCGCTGGTTGAAGGTGGATTGTTTGTGAGGATGCTGGTATTCGATAGGATCTTCAAGCGTAACAATATGAACTGATTTGGATTCATTTATATTTTCAAGCATAGCGGCAAGAGATGTTGATTTGCCGGTGCCGGTTGCTCCGGTTACAAGAACGATGCCGTTTCTTTCTTCTGCAATTTTATAAAACACTTCGGGAAGCTGCATGCTATCAATGGTTGGAACCTTTGTTTCAAGGCGCCGCAGAACAATTGAATAATTTCCAGAACGTGAAAAGATATTTACCCTGAAGCGTGCTTTGCCAGGAAGGCTGTAGGATAAATCGCAGGAACCTTCTTTTAGAAGAGTTTCGGTTAACCGATGTTCCTGGTTAATAAGATTTAACGCCATAATTTCAGTCTGGAAAGGTGTCAATGATTCAAATTTAGGCGTAATATCAATGCCGATAAGTTCACCCGAGCTTTCAACCTGCATAGGCTTTCCAACAGTGAAATTCAGGTCAGACACATCTTTTTGGGCATCGATCATTTTCGTCAGAATATGGTCTATCTCTTGTTTTCTCATAGTTTGATCCTGTATATTTATGCATCAGTGAAATCTGTGGGAGGGTTTTTCAATAACGGTCTGAATTTGGCTTTTTCATTTGCTTTTGCATACGCATCATCTGCGCTGATCCAGCCCTTGTTGTATAAATCCATTATAGCGTCATCTAACAGCTGCATTCCATACTTTTTCCCTGTTTGTATCATGGAGGCAAGCTGGTGTGTTTTTGATTCTCTGATCAGATTACGGACAGCCGGAGTTCCGATCATAATTTCAAGAGCAGGGCAACGAGCTTTAACATCAATTCTTTTGAATAGAACCTGGGCAACTATAGCTCTTATGCCGTCGGATAAAGTTGAACGGATCTGGGCCTGTTCGTTTGATGGGAAAACTTCTATTATGCGGTCAACCGTTTTTGCTGCACTTGAAGTGTGAAGAGTAGCAAAAACCAGATGACCGGTAGAGGCAGCTTCGATGGCAAGAGATATAGTTTCAAGATCGCGCATTTCGCCTACAAGTATAATATCAGGATCTTCACGTAAAGCTCCGCGAAGGGCCGCAGTAAATGTTTTTGTATGTAAGCCCACCTCCCTGTGATTTACAATACATCCCTGGCTTTTATGAACAAATTCAATAGGATCTTCAACAGTTATAATATGATCTCTTCTCTGTTTGTTTGCAACATCAACAATTGCAGCAAGGGTGGTTGATTTGCCGCTTCCTGTTGGTCCTGTAACCAGAACGAGTCCTCTTGGTAGTAATGCAAGCTTTGATATTACAGAAGGAAGCCCGAGCTGTTCCGCTGTCATTATATTACTTGGGATTTCCCTGAAAACAGCTCCAATGCCGTATTTTTGCATAAAAAAATTAGCACGGTAACGAGCAAGACCCGGGATTTCATATCCGAAATCAATATCTCCCGTTTCTTCAAATTTTTTAACTTTTTCTTCAGGTGCTATCTCATATAGCATGCTTCTTAAAGTATCTGAGTCCAGTTCTTTATATTTAACTCTTTCTATATCCCCTCTTATCCTGAGTGCAGGAGGCTGCCCTGAAACAAGGTGAAGGTCGGAAGCGCCCTGTTCGTTCATCAATTTAAAAAAAGCATCAATTTTTGCCATAGAAACTCCCGTTGTAATAAGTATATAAATTTTAGTTTGTAAAAATTGATAATAATGATGACTTGTAAAAAAGTCGAAAAACAGCATTTTACGTCATTCCTGCGAAGGCCGGAATTCAGTTATGCCGATGTGCTCCGGTTCGTATGGCTTCCTGATCCTGCCCCGGACCACGATCCTGGATCCACCGGAGTGATGACTTTTTGCGAGAGCATCAATAATTTAGGTTTCATAAAAAGCCTGTCTGCTTAAATTGTGCTTTTATTTATAATTGCAGCGAGACCTTTCTGTAATGACTTATTAAAAATATATTACCAATGAGTATGTGACATTTAAAACAGCGCAATGGAAAAAACGTCTAAATAGATTTTTTGAATGGTTCGATTTTTGCTTCTTCAATATCAATAACTTTTTGTTCTTCTCTGCTCATTTCAAGCAGCTTGGAGTAAGTTTCTAATATTGATGAAATCTGTGCTTCCATTTGTATCCGCTGTCTTTTAAGCTCTGAAATATCATCATGCAAATGAATTAGTTTGTTATTGGCACTGTTTAAAATTATTTCAGCTTTTACTTCAGCATCAGCAATAATTAAATCAGCTGATTTTTGAGCATTATCTTTCATCTGTTCAATAACATTCTGGGAATTTATCAGAGCCATTTTAAAGGTTTCTTCGCGATTTATGTACTCTTTTATATCTTGCCTGAGTCTTTCGGTTTCATTTTTTAAATGGTCGTTTTCGCTGATTAACAATTGGTGAGCATCTGCAATATCTTCGAGAAATCCATCTACTTCCTCTACATCGAATCCTCTGAAGCATATTCTGAATTTGCGTTGAAAAATATCAAGAGGCGTCAATTTCATTTTATACTCCTACTGCTATAATTAATAATTATGAAAGCATGAAAGCAAGCTTATGAAGACTTCTGACAAGAAAGTTATCTAAAAAGACTATTATTAGAATAACTATAATCGGAGCAAGATCTATGCCACCCAAATAAGGAATTTTTGACCGTATTGGATAAAGAACAGGCTCGGTTACGTTGTGGATAAATCTGACTATAGTATTATAGGGATCAGGATTTACCCAGGATAATATAGCCCGTGCAATTATAATCCACATATAAAGCTTTAACACATATCCGATTACTACAGCAGCAGCATCTATAAAATTCCCAAGAATGAACATTAATTGCGCCTCATAATAAATTTATATTAAAATATATCTTAACACATGGTATGTGCTATTATATCTGCTTGTCAGGAGTATATAGCATGCCTATGAAAAAGGTAAAGTTTAAAAGTCGTTGCATACGGTTTCTTTTACCCGGTTTGCGCTATAGCTTTACTACCATACTTACTTTAGATATAAATCTTGCATAAAGTGATACGGAGTAAAGATTAATTGCTATCCTTTAAAACACTCCATTTATCCCGGTGGTTGAAATCCTCACCTTCAATGAACTTGAGAACAATGTAATATTCTTGCAAGTTTTCGATTTTTAACCGTCTGATATTAGAAGACGGAATATTTGTAAGTCGTCAATTTTTTTTGTTTTAACCATGAATATTTAATGAATTGTTTGCTTTTTGTTAAATATGATCTTATATAACTAATTATATTTTTTAAGAATAGTCAAGAGATTTTGTTAAAATCATTGACATATGCATATTTTATAAATATGCATTTATAGAACCATTATATTTATTGTATGAAGGATTGGGAGGTTACATGGCTAAGTTTAACAGGAAAATCGGTTTTATCGGAGCCGGAAATATGGCCGAAGCTTTTATAGGAGCTATAACTAAGTCAGGAATCATAGCTTCTTCAAAGGTTTTTGCAAGCGATGTAAGCGAGGAACGACTGGATTCGCTGAAAAAAAATTATGGCATTTCAGTTATAAATGATAATTCCAAGGTATTTTCTATGAGTGATATAGTAATACTTGCTGTAAAGCCCCAGCAGGTATCTGCTGCATTAACACTAATTGCAAATCGGGAAGATTATTGCTTACAGGGCAGGAAACTTATTATCTCTATAGCCGCCGGGATCACTTTGGAAAAACTCGAAAGCATATTGTATGCTCCTTTAAATAAAGAAAATATCATAAATCTTCCGATCATAAGAGTTATGCCAAATACTCCCGCCCTGGTTTTAGCCGGTATGTCCGGAATGGTTCCAAACAGATATGCTAATCCTGATGATATCAATATTGTAAGAACAATTCTTGAAGCAATGGGAAAAGTAATTGAATTTAAAGAGGATGCTCTTAATGCTGTGACAGCTCTATCCGGTTCCGGTCCGGCTTATGTTTTTTATCTTGTTGAATCAATGATTCAGGGAGGCATAAACTTAGGTCTTGATCCTTATGATGCGACAATACTTACAATTGCTACTTTAAAAGGGTCTGTAGCTCTTTTGGAGGAAATAGATGAATCTCCGGAATTGTTGCGAAAACGTGTGACTTCTCCAGGAGGTACGACGGAGGAGGCGTTTAAGGTGCTGGAAAAAAAGAAGGTAAAAGAAATAATTGCTGAGGCTATAGCCGCTGCAGCAAGAAGATCCGGTGAGCTCAGCCGCTGAGAAAAAAATATTTTGTTATTTTTAGTTGTATTATCCGAAGGCAGGAGTGTTTTAAGCGGGAAAAGATCTGAAGAAGGAACAAAGGTGTTTAAAACATAGATTTTGGTTCTCTTATTATCCGACATAATTACATAAAATATTTCTTGACACAAAAATATATAGCTGTTATTAAGCTAAGGAAAATCGGGGAGCGAGATATACTAAATTATTATGAAGATCTTATCCGTTAACAACCTTATTCGCAATGTTGCTGTACTACTAGTCCTAGTCGGGATAATTATTCCCGTCGGAGGAAATGGGTTGGTAATGGCTTAGCTTTTCACTACATAAACAGAAAATACAAAACCGTTATCAACCATAAAAAGCTGATAACGGTTTTTTTTTGGAGGGAATTTGAATGAAAAGTGATCTTGTAAAAAAAGGCATAGAAAGGGCACCTCACAGGAGCCTCTTTAAAGCAATGGGTTATACCGATATGGAAATTAACAGACCTCTTATCGGTATCGCCAATTCCGCAAACAGCATCATACCAGGCCATATTCACCTTGATAAGATTGTAGAAGCTGTAAAGGCGGGAGTTTATATGGGTGGGGGAACTCCTATTGAATTTGGTGTAATCGGGGTTTGTGACGGCATTGCAATGAACCATGTAGGAATGAAATATTCCCTTGCAAGCAGAGAGCTTATAGCTGATTCTATCGAAGTTATGGCTACGGCGCATGCATTTGATGCCCTTGTGCTTGTGCCTAACTGTGATAAAATCATTCCGGGCATGCTGATGGCTGCTGCACGTCTTGATATTCCTTCAATAGTGATAAGCGGAGGTCCGATGCTGGCCGGGCGGAATCCCAACGCCTCAGGTTCCGATAAGATTGATTTGATCAGCGTTTTTGAAGCCGTAGGAGCTGTGCTTTCCGGTAGAATGACCGAGAATGAGCTTGGCTTGATTGAAGATGCAGCTTGTCCTACATGCGGATCATGTGCCGGGATGTTTACTGCAAATTCCATGAACTGTTTAACGGAAGCAATTGGGCTGGGTTTGCCGGGCAATGGTACTATTCCTGCAGTAATGTCGGCCAGAATAAGGCTGGCAAAAGAGGCCGGAATGCAAATTATGAGCCTTCTTGAAAAAAATATTACACCAAGACAGATATTAACCGAGAAAGCTTTCAGAAATGCCCTCGCAGTTGATATGGCTCTTGGTTGTTCAACCAATACTGTTTTACATCTTGCGGCACTTGCAAATGAAGCAAGTTTTAATTTTGATCTTAGTATGATAAATGAGGTAAGTAAGAATGTAGCTCACCTTTGTTCATTAAGTCCGGGCGGTAAACATCATATTGAAGATCTTGACAGGGCAGGCGGCATACAGGCTGTGTTAAAAGAGCTTTACGGAGCAAACCTGATTAATGGCGATTGTATAACCGTTTCCGGAAAAAGCGTTAAGGAAAATATAGAAAACGCTAAAATAACTGACAACAGCGTTATTCGTCCGATCGGGGACCCATACCACAAGGTAGGTGGCCTTGCAGTGCTTTACGGAAATATTGCTCCTGACGGCTGTGTTGTCAAACAATCCGCTGTGCTTGATGAAATGCTGAGGCATGAGGGGCCCGCAAGAGTCTTTAATTCCGAGGAAGAAGCAACCGGTGCAATAATGTCCGGGAAAATACAAAAAGGGGATGTTATTGTTGTGCGTTATGAAGGGCCTATGGGAGGACCCGGCATGCGTGAAATGCTTACTCCTACCTCGGCTATAGCCGGAATGAAACTGGACGCTCATGTTGCGCTTTTGACGGACGGGCGTTTTTCAGGGGGAACAAGGGGTGCCGCAATCGGACATATTTCTCCGGAAGCCATGCAGGGCGGTCCCATAGCAATTGTTGAGAATAATGATATAATAGCTATTGATATTCCGGGCAAAACAATAACTCTTAAAGTTTCTGATGAAGAAATTGCTAAAAGATTATCCGCATGGTCAAAGCCGGAGCCTAAGATTTCTCACGGCTATATGGCAAGATATTCAAAAATGGTATCTTCTGCAAGTCAGGGAGCAGTTACGAAATAATTTCACGGCACGCTAAGAGGAACTATGAAAACAAATAAAGAAGATAAAATGCTGACTGGCGCCCAGATTCTTATGGAAATTTTAAAAAGTGAAGGAGTGGATACCATATTCGGGTATCCCGGTGGCGCTGTTATAGATATTTACGATGAGCTTGAAAGAACCGACATACGTCATATTCTTGTTCGTCACGAACAGGGAGCAGTACACGCTGCAGACGGATATTCGAGGGCAAGCGGCAGGGTAGGGGTATGTCTTGTGACCTCAGGTCCGGGTGCTACCAATACTGTAACAGGTATAGCATCGGCATACATGGATTCCATACCTGTTGTAATACTTACCGGCCAGGTTCCGACTCATCTTATCGGCAATGACGCTTTTCAGGAAGTTGATATAGTGGGTATCACAAGGTCATGTACCAAGCATAATTATCTTGTAACAAAAGTAGAAGATCTTGCAGAAGCTCTTAAAGAGGCTTTCTATCTGGCAAGATCGGGACGCCCCGGTCCGGTGCTTGTTGATCTGCCCAAAGATGTTATAAAAGCAACCACAGCATTTAAATTGCCTGCGGAAGTAAATCTTAAATCATATAAACCGACTTATAACCCTAATTTGTGGCAGCTTCAAAAGATTATAAGTCTGATCGGCGAAGCTGAAAGACCCGTTATTTTTGCAGGAGGCGGGGTGATTTTATCAAAAGGATCTAATGAACTAACTGAATTTGCAAGAAAAGCGGTTATTCCGGTTACCACATCATTGATGGGACTCGGCTCTTTTCCGGCATCAGATCCGCTTTGGCTTGGAATGATAGGTATGCATGGAACTTACAGGGCTAATATGTCGGTTGGAGATTGTGATCTTCTTATTGCGATAGGAGTCCGTTTTGATGACCGTGTTACAGGTAAAACCGATTCATTTGCCAAAAATGCAAAAATTATACACATAGATATAGATCCTACTTCCATAAGAAAAAATATCCCTGTATCTGTTCCGGTTGTAGGAGATTGCCGTATTTCCTTAGAGCATCTTAACCGGATGTTTGATGAAGCAAATTTGGGCGATCTTTTTCAAAAAAGAGAAAACTGGCTAAACAGGATAAAAATATGGAAGGATAAAAATCCTCTTTGCTACGAGCAGAAAGATATAATAAAACCGCAATATGTTATAGACACTCTTTTTAAACTTACAAAAGGAGATGCGATCATAACAACGGAAGTGGGTCAGAATCAGATGTGGACTGCTCAGTATTATCATTTTGACAAGCCGGGACATTTTATTACATCGGGAGGTCTTGGTTGTATGGGATTCGGACTCCCGGCAGCTATAGGCGCTCAGATCGCCTGTCCTGATCAATTGGTCGTGGATATTGCGGGAGACGGAAGTATCCAGATGAATATACAGGAAATGGCAACTGCTGTTCAGTATCGCCTTCCTATAAAAATTGTCATTCTGAATAACGGGTATCTTGGAATGGTAAGGCAATGGCAGGAACTTTTTTACTGCAAACGTTACTCCTGTACTACAATGGAATGCTCTCCCGATTTTGTAAAGCTGGCAGAAGCTTATGGCGCACTCGGCTTAAGAGCAACAAAACCTGAAGAAGTAATATCCGTTCTTACCGAAGGCCTTAATTCCGATAAAACGGTTATAATGGAATTTCTGGTTGAAAAAGAAGAAAACGTATATCCCATGGTTCCTGCTGAAGCGCCTATTACTGAAATGCTTTTAGTTTAATCTCTTCAAACTATAGATTTTAGATGAGGAACCGAAAAGGAAAATAATATTATGACAGAAGAAAAACATGTACTGACAATGCTTGTGGATAATAAGCCGGGGGTTCTTTCCAGAGTGGTTGGTTTGTTCAGCGGAAGAGGATTTAATATTGACAGCTTATGCGTTGCAGAAACGATGGATCCTCTTATTTCCAGAATAACCATTGTTACAAAATCCTCTCTTGCGGAAATGGAACAAATCGAAAAACAGCTTAACAAACTGATAAACGTGATAAAGCTTCGCACAGTATCGGGGCCCAGATCGGTTCAAAGAGAAATGGCTATTATATATGTTATGGCAAAAAACGGCCAGCGGTCCGAAGTTTTACGAATCGTTGATATATTCAGAGGAAAAGTAATAGATGTGGGTCCTGAACATTTTATTATAGAAGTTACCGGCAATGATGAAAAACTTAATGCTATAATAAATCTTTTGAGACCAATGGGAATTAAAAAACTTGCAAAAACAGGGACATTAGCCCTGTTCAGATAAATTTGTGACTATAAATATATATATCTAACAAGGAGAAAATCATGGCAAAAATTGATTTTGGCGGAGTAGTGGAAGAAGTTATAACATCTGAAGAGTTTACTATTGATAAAGCAAGAGAAGTGCTCAAAGATGAAACCATAGCTATTCTTGGCTATGGCGTTCAGGGGCCTGCGCAGGCTCTTAATTTAAGAGACAACGGGTTTGCCACAATCATTGGTCAGATGGAAGGTGACGCCTATTGGGAAAAGGCAATTGCCGATGGCTTTGTTCCGGGCAAGACGCTGTTTTCAATTGAAGAAGCAGCAACAAGAGGAACAATTATAAAAGAACTTCTTTCCGATGCCGGTCAGGTTGCTACATGGCCTATAGTAAAAAAATGCCTTTCAGAAGGTGACGCCCTTTATTTTTCACATGGGTTCGCCATTGTATATAAAGAGCAGACAGGTATTATTCCTCCGGACAATATTGATGTTATACTTGTTGCGCCAAAGGGATCGGGAACAAATGTAAGAAGAAACTTTTTGGACGGCAGCGGAATCAATTCCAGTTATGCTGTTTTTCAGGATTATACCGGCCGCGCGACTGAAAGAACTCTTGCCCTTGGAATCGCCATAGGATCGGGCTATCTGTTTCCAACTACGTTCGAACAAGAAGTATACAGCGACTTAACGGGTGAAAGAGGTGTTCTTATGGGTTGTCTGGCAGGTGTTATGGAAGCTCAGTATAACCTGTTAAGAAAACACGGCCATTCCCCCAGTGAAGCATTTAACGAAACAGTTGAAGAACTGACACAGAGCCTTATCCGGTTGGTAGCTGAAAATGGAATGGACTGGATGTTTGCGAACTGTAGTACTACTGCACAAAGAGGCGCTCTGGACTGGTCTCCTAAATTTCGCGATGCAGTTGCTCCGGTTTTTGATGATCTGTACGATAGAGTTAAGTCAGGCAAAGAAACAAAAAGAGTTCTTGAGGTAAACAGCGCTCCTGATTACCTTGTGAAATTAAGAAAAGAGCTGGATGTAATAAAAAATTCCGAAATGTGGAAAGCAGGAGCAGCCGTCCGTTCGCTTCGGCCTGAAAACAGAAAATAAGTATTTTAGGCGGACTTGTAATATAATTTCGAATAGCGAATATCGAACAGCGAATATCGATTTTCGCTGTTCGTTTTTACGGCGAAAAAATGTTGTTTTACAAGTTCATCTATTCCGGGAGAATATTATGGAACCGATCCTATTATATGACACTACCTTAAGGGATGGAACCCAGGGAGAAAATGTCAGTTTTACAGCCGATGAAAAACTTGATATCGCAAAAAGGTTAGATGACATAGGGATACACTATATAGAAGGCGGATGGCCAGGTTCCAACCCAAGAGATAAGCAGTTTTTCGATCTTGCAAAACGAACAAAGTTTAAAAACAGCCGTCTTTCAGCATTTGGCGCTACACGAAGATCCGGAATTTCTCCTGATGATGATCCCAGCTTAAAGGCCCTGATTGAAAGCGATACTCCGGCTATTACTGTTTTCGGTAAAAGCTGGGAGCTTCATATAGTTCAGATTATGGAAAATACTTTAGAAGAAAATCTTGAAATGATAAAAGATACTATAGAGTTTTTGAAACATAATAATCGTGAAGCGATTTATGATGCCGAACATTTTTTTGACGGATATAAGGATAACAGCGAATATGCGCTCAAAACACTTGTAACTGCCGCACAAAGCGGCGCCGATATTATTGTGCTTTGCGATACAAACGGTGGTTCACTGCCTTTTGAGATTGAAACAATCACAAAGGAAGCCCAAAGAGTACTTGAAAAATATTATGGTGAAAAAGAGGCGGTCAGAATAGGGATTCATGCGCATAATGATTGTGGTCTTGCTGTGGCAAATTCAATAACAGCTGTAAAAGCCGGTGCTATGATGGTTCAGGGAACAGTAAACGGTTATGGTGAAAGATGCGGAAATACCGATATGACTTCTGTTATTCCCATTCTTTGCCATAAAATGAACCTGCAGTGTTTTCCCTATGAGAATCTTTCCAAATTGACTAAATTGTCTCGTTTTGTTTGTGAAACTGCAAATATGATTCCGTTAAAAAGCAGGCCTTTTGTAGGAAAAAGCGCTTTTGCCCATAAAGGCGGCGTGCATGTCAGTGCCATCATGAAAGATCCGAGGGCTTATGAACATATGAATCCGGAGCTTGTGGGAAATACCCGCCGTGTTCTTATCTCGGATCTATCCGGCAAAAGCAATGTGGAATATAAAGCAAAAGAACTCAATATCGAGCTTGGAAATAAAGGATTTGACAGCCGCAAAATAGTATCCGAGATAAAGCGCCTTGAACAGGAAGGATACCAGTTTGATACAGCCGACGGATCTTTTAGGATATTAATAGAAAAATATACCGATCAGTTCAAGCCGCTTTTTGATCTTGAATCATTCAGGGTAACGGTTGAAAAAGATAAAGACAGGCCGTGCACTGCTCATGCGACAATTAAAATATCAGTTGATGACAAAACCGAGATAACTGCTGCCGAAGGGCACGGGCCGGTGAGCGCTCTTGATAATGCGTTGCGCAAGGCCCTTGCCAAGTTTTATCCCGATCTTGATTCAATGCGGCTTGTTGATTTCAAGGTAAGGGTTATGGATGGCCGCGACGGTACTGCTGCAAAAGTCAGGGTTTTAATAGAATCGCGGGACAAAGATGACATCTGGAGCACCATTGGAGTTTCGGAAGATATTATAGAAGCAAGCTGGCATGCACTTGCGGACAGCTTTCAGTATAAATTAACAAAACTTGTATAAAATATATTTTAGAATAGAGGAGAATTTGCTGCTATTTGCAAAGGAGAAGATATGAGTGAACGCATATATATTTTTGATACCACATTAAGAGACGGAGAACAATCACCTGGCGCCAGCATGAATACTGCTGAGAAATTAAGAGTTGCAACACAGCTTGAAAAGCTTGGTGTAGATATAATGGAAGTCGGCTTTCCTGCAACCTCGGAAGGAGACTTCGAAGCGGTTTCGGCAATATCCGGAAAAGTAAGAAATGCCCAGATTGCAGCTTTGGCCAGAGCTAACATACCGGATATCGACCGGGCATGGGAAGCAATAAAAGATGCTGCATATCCAAGGATACATACAGTTATTGCCACTTCTGACCTGCATTTGAAATATAAGCTGAATATGACAAGAGAAGAAGTAATCCAAAGATCGGTTGAAGCTGTAAAACATGCTAAAAAGTTTACCGATAATATAGAATTTTCAGCAGAAGACGGATCACGAAGCGACCGCGATTATTTATGCAAAGTATTTGAAGCGGCAATTGAAGCAGGTGCCAGCACCATTAATCTGCCTGATACTGTCGGATACGCCATTCCTGAAGAATTTGCAGAACTGATCAAATATGTGAGAGCCCATACTCCAAATATACATAAGGCTATTTTAAGCGTCCACTGTCATAATGATTTAGGCCTTGCCACGGCAAACACACTTGCGGCAATTGTTGCAGGAGCAAGGCAGGCTGAAGTTACAATAAACGGCATAGGTGAAAGAGCGGGTAATGCTTCGATGGAAGAGGTCGTCATGGCAATTAATACCAGGCCGAATTATTTTCCGATGACAACCGGTATTAAGACCGAATATTTTTATCCTACCAGCCGTCTGGTGAGTATGATTTCAGGTATTCTTGTTCAACCCAACAAAGCTATTGTTGGAGCAAATGCTTTTGCCCATGAGTCGGGGATTCATCAGGACGGGGTATTAAAAAACCCCATGACATATGAAATCATGAAACCGGAAACCATTGGATTGAATAGAAATAAAATGGTATTAGGCAAGCATTCGGGCCGCCATGCGCTCCGGGCCCATCTTAATGATATGGGATATGTACTGTCAGTCGAAGAACTGGATAAGTTATTTATAAAATTTAAAGAGCTTGCCGACAGAAAAAAGCATGTGCTGGATGAAGATCTTGAAGTTTTAGTTGCTGAAGGTCTGTTGCAGACAAAAGATGTTTTTTCGCTTGAATATTTAAATGTTATAACCGGAACTACTGTTTTGCCTATGGCTAGTGTTAAGCTGATTATTAACGGAAGGTCGGTTCAGGGAGCAGGCTATGGTAACGGGCCTATCGATGCCGCTTTCAATACCATTTCCCGCTTAACCGGCACTACTTCAGAATTGATGCGTTTTTCAATAAGCTCACTTTCAGGAGGAACCGATTCTCAGGGTGAAGTTACGGTCAGGCTTAAAGAAAATGGGCTGGAAGCCATGGGCAGAGGAGCTGATCCCGATATTATAACTGCAAGCGCCAAGGCCTATGTAAATGGCTTGAATAGGCTTGAATATCTGAAAGCCCATCCGCTAAAAATATCAGAATCCGCTATTGAAGAGTAATAAGAAATCATTTGCTTAAGAATTGATGAACTTGCAAAGATTCCATTGGGCAAGGTTTCAATATCTCATTTGTGGGCACAGCCCGATTAATCGGCGCTTGCCCACAAAAGTCAGTTAAATATTTGGATAGTTACTTTATAACTCCCTGATCTTCGATCAGATTATCCTGGTTTTTGTATTACTTTTATTTATGTTGCCACAGACGGCTTCTGTATTCTTGCTTATCCCAATAATGCAAATTAATTTATTGCTTCAACTGATCAGCAACCGATTGATTCAGAATTTTTTGAGCTTCTATAAGCAGCTTGTATTTTGATAAAATTTTGTTCATATTATTCGATAAAATCGCCTTCAATAGATCCCCCTCTATTTCTGCAACTTCGAGTCTTTCATAATAGTCCATCGTCTCTTTGAGGTGAGCGATAACAATCTTACCTGTCAAAACCGGATGGTTGTTTGTTACATTTGCATCCTCAAATCTTGTTCCATGTTCAAGTTCAACTTCTAAACCTTTTCGAAACACCTCAATAGGTATATTCATTCCCTGGTTATTAACAATGTTGAGGATCTTGGATGCTTCTTCATCTGATACATTTGGATCCGTAATACCGGACCAGTCACGCAGTCCGATTTCTTTGCAGATTCGTTTTACTTCATCAGCAGTTATATACTCCGGCAGTTTCATTTTATTCTCCTTTCATGTTTGATCTGAATCGTTGCATCTTCTGTTTGGATTGAACGCCAGTAAAACCCGGGGTGGTGTTGTCTAGTAGATAGTTAAGTATTAAGCTTTATTTTATATCACGATTGTTTCTGAAATACTAATCTCGGTTAAATACCCCTTTGGGAGACTGCCTGGCCCGGTTCCCAATTGTTTTCCGGCAGGTCCATTTATCCAGCTAAATAAGCGGTAATCACTTAATTTATCGACAACCTCGCTTCCGTTGTTCGGTGGGCTGAGCATCACAACACGGCCAAGCTTCGGCACTTTATTGTGTTCAAGATAGTATCGGATAAGAATGGCTCCCATAGAGTGAGTAACAAAGTGAATCTTTTCTGCTTTAAGTTCTGAGCATTGTTTAATTGCTGTTGGTATTACATCAACAGAGAGTTCTTGTATGGTTTTTTTTCGTGATGGATAGCCGATATTTACTACTTGAAATCCTTTGTTTTTAAGGTGGCGTTCAAGTTTAAAAAAAGATTTCTCTTTGCGAGCCAAGCCATGCAAAAGTATAACGCATTCGGGAGTATTGCTTGCTGCCTCTGAGTTACAAAAGGTCATGAGAAATAATATTGATATATTTATGATTTTGCGCAGATTGCTTTTCATGTGTTATTCCCAATGGAATAAGAAAAAATAATACATTAATAACATCATAATATTTTGAAGTAGCTATCAGAACACTCATAACAGACAGAGGCAAAGCCAATACAGCTATACCTGTCCGCATCACAGATAAGGATGTACGCTTTTCCGCTAAAACAAGCTGGGCCTCATTGATTGCTATTGAATTAGATTCAGTTATTTCGTCACTCATATCACATGCCTTTTATTGGTGAAATTTGTTAATGTGTTTAATATATTAACAAAAGTATAAGCTTAATGCAAGGGCGTTGTCGTGAGGCGCCAGGATAACATAAAATAGCATAGATCTTCTTCATTCATATTTTACACATTCTATTAGACGCTTAATCTATATCTTAAATAAATTATGTTATCTTTGTTTTAATGATAGACAAAAACAAAATCTTTTTTGTTGCTTTTTATGCTGAAAGAAGATTTAACCTGCTATTATTATTAGAGGTGTTTATATGATAAGTGTAGAAAATATTTCAAAAAGTTACGGCGGCTATATTCTTTTCGATGAAGCCGGATTCAAGATAAATCCAAAAGAGAGAGTCGGCCTTGTTGGAAGAAATGGCCACGGGAAAACGACCTTATTAAGACTGATAAAAAAGGAAGAGCTTCCTGACTCGGGAAATATTATTATCCCAAAATCCTATCGCATAGGATGTGTTGAACAGCACATAGAATTTACTGAAGATACCGTTCTTAAAGAGGGAATGAAGGGCCTTTTGGAAGATGAAAAAGATCATTTCTGGAAAGTTGAAAAAGTACTTGCCGGAATCGGGTTTTCACCGGATGATTTTAAAATCAATCCTCTTGAGCTTTCCGGTGGATTTCAGGTACGACTCAATCTTGCAAAAATAATTGTTTCTGAACCTGATCTTCTTCTTTTGGACGAGCCCACAAATTATCTTGATATTACTTCCATACGCTGGGTAGAACGCTTTCTTGTTAGCTGGCCGCGTGAGCTCATAATTATAACCCATGACAGAGGGTTTATGGATAAAGTAGTAACCCATGTGATAGGTATAAATAGAAAAAAAATAAGAAAAATTGCCGGTAATACAGAAAAGTATTACACTCAAATAGCCCAGGACGAGGAGATATACGAAAAAACACGTGTTAATGATGATAAGCGCAAAAAAGAAATTGAACTATTTATAAGCCGTTTCAGGGCAAAGGCAAGGCTTGCCAATATGGTGCAATCAAGAGTTAAAACCCTTAACAAGATGGAGAAAAGAGATAAACTCGAAAGAATAAAAACGCTGGACTTTGCTTTTCGAAGCGCAACATATCGGGGAAAACGCATTCTTACTGCAAATGATATATGTTTTTCATATGAGTCGCAACCGCCGCTTATCGGGGATTTTTCGATAACCATAGGAGCGCGTGACAGGGTATGTATTATAGGGAAAAACGGAAAAGGCAAAACAACACTGCTCAAAATTCTTGCAGGGGCGCTTGATCCACAAAAAGGGCAGGTAGATTACAATCCGGCTGCAATTAAAGGTTTTTTTGAACAGACCAATGTTAGTCATCTTATAGACAGCCGTACAATAGAAGAAGAAATTCTCTATTCACATAATGATATCGAAAGACAGGGTGCAAGAAATATTTGCGGAGCCATGATGTTTGAGGGAGATTCCGCTTTGAAGAAAATAGGCGTGCTATCAGGCGGGGAAAAGAGCAGGGTGCTTATCGGAAAGCTGCTTGCAACTCCGGTGAATCTGCTTCTATTAGATGAACCTACAAACCATTTTGACATGGAATCATGCGATGCATTGCTTGCCGCTCTCGACTCTTTTGAAGGAGCAATAATCATGGTAACACACAATGAAATGTTTCTGGATGCTCTTGCAGAGCGTCTTATTGTGTTCCAGGATGATAATGTACATGTTTTTGAGGGAAGCTATCAGCGGTTTTTGGAAAAAGAAGGATGGAAAGAAGAAAAAAACACTGAGCCGAACTTAAACATTGGTTCAAAAGTAAACAAGAAAGAACTCCGCCGTCTTCGTTCCGATATAATCACTGAAAAATCGAAAGTATTAAATCCTATAGAACGAAAGATCTCAAAAACTGAAAATGAAATCGAAATTCTCGAAAAAGAGCTAAGTAGCTGCATGGAAGCTATCCGGAAAGCCTCAGAAGACAAAACAGGCAAAAAAATCGCCGAAATATCAAAGGCTATTCATACTTGCCAGACATCTATTGACAGGTTTTTTAACGAACTTGAAGTACTTACAGATGAATTGGAAGAAAAGAGCGCCGTATTTGAAGAAAGGCTGAAACAGATAGAACTTTCTGAAGATTAATTCTTATGTGCTCTCATGTTTTAAGGGATAAAGTGAATGAAAATGAATAAGGACGGAAAATATATTCTTTGTCCGAAAAAAGGAAACCCCAAAAAACACACTTTTGTATGTCAGAAATGTCGTTATCGTAAAACTTGCAGGGCATATCAGGAATATCTTCAACCCAAATTACCTTTTTGTTGATATCGGATACTGAAATGGAATTTACTTATGCCTGAGAACCCTGAATACAGGCTACTATGGAGGGGCTAAAAATGTTTACACTAAAAGATGGAAGTAAAACGAATGATATTCGGCTGGATCGGGTCGTTTTTTTTGATGATCGCAGCAGGGAATATCCCATACGACGCATGGTTGCGGTCAAAAAATTACGCTCTTACACCTGGCGTTGTAATATTTATCTTGATCAGGGAAGGGAAGGCGCTTGCGTTGGGTTCGGTATTTCCCATGAACTGTCGGCCAGGCCGGCCGAAGTGCCAGGGTTGTCCAATGCTTTTGCACGGGAAGCCATCTATTGGGATGCCCAAAAGATCGATGAATGGCCGGGAGGTGCATACCCGGGTGCGGAGCCGAAGTACGAAGGCACATCGGTGCTGGCCGGTGTCAAGATAGCGCAGAAAAAAGGCTTTTTTGATTCGTATTACTGGGGGTTCAGTTTGAACGATCTGGCCCTTGGGGTGGGGTATCGAGGCCCCGCTGTTTTGGGGCTGCCATGGCTGGAGGGGATGTTTGATACAGATGCAAAAGGATATATTTACGCAACAGGAGAGGAGATGGGCGGTCACTGTATTTTGTGCCGGGGTGTTAATGTTCGCGAGAAATATTTTTTGCTACGTAATTCCTGGGGTCGGGATTGGGGTGTAAATGGGGATTGCAAAATTACCTTTGACGATATGAAAAAATTGCTTGCTAATGGTGGTGAGTCCGTCTTCTTTCAAAACAGACACAAAGTGTGCTTGTGATATGAATGCCAAATGATTGCTATTTACTAAAAAGCTGGAATTGAGAAAAATATTTGGGGACGTACATTATTATATTAATTGACAGCGGCATTTGAGGATGATAGAAGAGAAAAATGCCAAGAAAATCCAGAATAGATGCCGAAGGGGCAATAAATCATGTGATCGCACGTGGAATAAACAAAGAAGATATATTTTCCGACGATGCGGACTATAAAAGTTTTTTGAACAGGCTGGGAGTTGTATTAATGGATACTAAAACAGCCTGTTATGCATGGGCATTGCTGCCGAATCATTTTCATCTGCTGCTTCGTACCGGAAATACACCTGTATCAATGATTATGCGAAGGCTTCTTACCGGTTATGCCGTTAATTATAATCACCGGCACAAACGTTCCGGCCATCTGTTTCAGAACCGGTATAAATCGGTTCTATGTCAGGAAGAACCATATTTGAAAGAACTGGTACGTTACATTCATTTGAACCCTTTGCGTGGGGGTATAATTTCGGATTACAGGTCATTGGGACGGTATTCTTATTGCGGTCATGGGGTCATACTGGGATTTTTAAAAAATGACTGGCAGGATACAGACTACATAATTAACCTGTTTGATAGTAGTAAAAGACCAAGCAGAAGAGGTTATTCGGATTTTGTTCGGAAAGCAGTTAATCAGGGCAGTCGTCCCGAGCTAACAGGAGGAGGCCTTTTGCGAAGCCAG
The DNA here is from genome assembly GCA_018901125.1 of Pseudomonadota bacterium. Taxonomy (GTDB): domain Bacteria; phylum Desulfobacterota; class Desulfobacteria; order Desulfobacterales; family RPRI01; genus RPRI01. The sequence continues at coordinate 59,280 of JAHIFE010000187.1, forward strand.
GGAGGATGGACAGGGGTTAAGGCTCTTAGAAAAAGCGGTGAATATCAGAAAGGTGATGAGAGAATATTGGGGGATAGTGATTTTGTGACATCTGTTTTATCTGATGCGAATGAGTCAATGGACCGTAAATATCAACTTAAAGCAAAAGGATATAATTTAAAAGATTTGATTGAGCGGGTAGCAGAGGTTACTGGAATAACATCCGAAGATATTATTCGTTCCGGAAGGAGGCGCAAGACATCTGCTGCGCGCGATCTGCTCTGTTACTGGGCAACCGAATATCTGGGAGTCAAGCAGCGGGAGCTATCAGAGCTTTTGAATGTAACTCAATCTGCAATCAGTATGTCAACAGTTCGCGGACGTTTACATGCAGAAGAACTGAAATTGAATTTTGGAACATAATCAACTTATATAAGTAGAGCCAGTTTCAAAACGTCCCATTTTGGCCGATCTCTGCGTTGGGTGAAAATTTTAATCCTCGAAATACTCCATGTATTCCTGCGGTTAAAATTTTCATCCGCCTTGACCTTGACCAAACTGAAACGTTTTGAAAGTGGC
>JAHIFE010000188.1 GCA_018901125.1 Pseudomonadota bacterium
AGCCACTTTCAAAACGTTTCAGTTTGGTCAAGATCAAGGCGGATGAAAATTTTAACCGCAGGAATACATGGGGTATTTCGAGGATTAAAATTTTCATCCAACGCAGAGATCGGCCAAAATGGGACGTTTTGAAACTGGCTCAGTAAAGTAAACTGCATACAACTGGTCCGGCAGACAGTTGGAATTATATTAACTTAGCAACAAATCCTACTTATAACTATACAGACAAAAAAGGAGATTTTATTTTGACCAGTATAGCATATGCAATGGGCCAGGGAGGAGCTGCCTCAGGACAGGGAGGCGGTTTCGCAGCTTTTATTCCACTTGTTTTGATGTTTGTAATTTTCTATTTCCTGCTTATCAGGCCGCAGCAAAAAAAAGCCAAAGAGCACCGAGAAATGATCGCCAATCTGAAAAAAGGAGATAAAATAGTCACAAGTGGCGGTATTTACGGCATAATAACCGGAATGGATGACAACACAATAACGGTTGAAATTGCTGAAAAAGTCCGCGTCAAGCTAAACCGCGCAAACGTTGCTGTTGCTCCGTCGCAATCTGCAAAAACCGCAGATACGGGCAAAGACAAAACGAGTTGATTTTTCATATTTTGAAACAATATTATATGTAAGTTCAAAGCTTTAAGTGAAAGGAACTGATCATTGAAGATTTTTTCATGGAAGTTTTATTTATCCGTTTTGGTACTGATTGCCGCAATAGTTTATATCCTTCCAACATTTAAGCCCGGCCTTTGGCCTAATAAAAAAATAAATCTCGGGCTTGACCTTCAGGGAGGCATGCACCTTGCTCTTGAAGTTGAAAGCGAAAAAGCCGTTGAAAGCACTATTGAACGGATGGCAAACGATCTTAAGGGGCTTTTCCGGAGTCAACATTTACGTTATCAAAAAATCGAACGCACCGAAAACACAAAAATATCAATCATTTTACAAGATCAGAAAGATATCGATGGGTTCGATAAGATTCTTGACAAGGAGTTCAAGGAGCTTCGCGTACTTTCACGCTCTAAGGATAACGGTCTTCTTGAAATTGTGATGGATCTTCCGGAAAAAGAAACCGAAACCATCAAAAAACAAGCAATTGAGCAGGCTCTTGAGACCATAAGAAACCGGATTGACCAGTTCGGAGTAAGCGAACCGGATATAAGTCTTGAGGGCGAGAACAGAATCATTGTCCAATTACCCGGAGTTACCGATACCCAGAGAGCAAAGGAACTTATCGGTAAAACCGCCCTGCTTGAATTCAAGCTTTTAGATGAAATACACGATCTTGAAAAGGCCTTATCGGAAGGTGCTCCACCCGGAACCGAAATACTTTACGAGATTAAGGAAGATTCTAAAACAAGGCGTGTTCTCAAACAACCTTATCTGGTAAAAAAAGGTACGCTTTTAACCGGTGCATCCCTTTCCGGAGCCTCCGTCCAGATAGATTCCCAGTATAATGAACCCTATGTTTCTATAGATTTTGATAACAAGGGAGCAAAGGCATTTGAAAGGATAACAGAGGAAAATGTCAAAAAACGTCTTGCAATCGTTCTGGACAATAAGATTTATTCGGCTCCCGTAATACAGGAAAAAATTTCTGGGGGCCAGGCCCGGATTACCGGAAATTTTACAGCCGAAGAAGCGCGCGACCTTGCTATTGTGCTTCGTGCAGGTGCGCTTCCCGCCCCTGTTGAAATCGTTGAAGAAAGAACTGTAGGGCCTTCTCTGGGAACAGATTCAATTAACAAGGGACTTCTTTCCATGTGGGTGGGAGGTCTGCTCGTTTTTGTTTTCATGATAATTTATTACAAGTGGTCAGGTGTAGTAGCAGATGTTGGCCTTGTGCTTAATGTTTTAATGATTGCAGGGGCTCTAGCTGCTTTTCAGGCAACACTTACCCTGCCCGGATTAGCAGGTATTGTTCTTACCATCGGCATGGCTGTTGATGCAAATGTACTGATATATGAAAGGATAAGAGAGGAACTTGCTCTTGGTAAAACTGCCAGCGCTGCTGTAAATGCCGGTTTCGACAGAGCGGCAATTGCCATTCTTGATTCAAACGTAACAACGCTCATCGTCGGTCTTGTTCTTTTCCAGTTTGGAACAGGCCCTGTGAAGGGTTTTGCTGTAACGCTTAGTATCGGTATTGTCACAACTGTATTTACTGCGCTGATAATGACACGCGTCATATTCGAGTATTTTATTTATGACAGAAAAATTAAAAAATTGAGCATATGAACGGTTAACATAGTATCCGAAAAAAATTTATTACGTTGATGAACAGTCAACAGAAAACAAGAGGCGGCAAATAAATGCAGTTTATAAAACCAAATACAAAAATTGACTTCATTGGTAAACGTTATATTGCTTTCAGTCTGTCAGGCTTGTTGATATTGATCAGCATTATTTCCTTAATTATTCATGGCGGATTAAATTATGGGATTGATTTTTTGGGGGGATCAATTATTCAGCTAAAATTCAATTCGCCTGTTGAAATCAGCAAAATTAAGTCAGGGCTTGAATCTGCTGATATCCACAAGGCTACGGTCCAGACATTCGGAGAAGATAAGGATAATGAATATTTAATAAGAACAGATACACCTGTTAAAGCAAACCGTGAATTTACCGACAAATTAGAACAGGCTTTAAAATCAATTACAGGACAGAATGCCCAAATACAACGCATTGAAATTGTCGGTCCCAAAGTGGGTAAGGAACTGCAGAATAAAGCATTGCTTGCTATATTCTATTCCCTTCTCTTTCTCGCAATCTATATATCCGGCCGGTTTGAATTCAAATGGGTGGCAAGCGGAATAATCGCATTGGCACTTATGGGCGTGGTATATTTTTTCTCGATCTTTAAAATCAACATGGCGATTATTACCGGTTTCGCCCTTCTTGTTACATTTGTTTTTTTCTGGTTCCTTAATCTCAAATATGCGATGGCAGCCATTGTAGCACTTGTCCATGATGTATTAATAACCGTTGGCATGTTTTCAATTTTTGGTAAGGAATTTAACCTTCCGATTGTTGCAGCAGTCCTTGCTATTATCGGATATTCATTAAATGATACTATAATTATTTTTGACAGGATACGTGAAAATCTGGCAAAACATACAAAAAGCTCTCTTGTTGCTGTGATAAACAAAAGTTTGAATGAAACCTTAAGCCGGACAATTCTCACATCCGGACTCACCCTGTTTGTTGTAATAGCCCTGTTTGTTTTAGGCGGAGGAATTATTCATGACTTTGCTTTCGCTCTCTTGGTCGGAATGATTGTCGGCGTTTATTCTTCGATATATGTCGCAAGTCCTATCCTTATAGCCTGGCAGGGAAAAGCAAAGAAAAAATAAAAAAAGGCAGAACAGGTTCTGATTTTTCATGAATTATGATCATAAAATTGCAGTAAATCTTTATGGATAACATTCTGCCATGGATTTCCTTAAAAAATGTTCCGGGAATCGGAAATCATCTTTTCAAGAAATTAATTAAACATTTTAAATCACCTGAAGCCGTGTTTCAAGCTTCTTACGAAGATCTATCAAGTATCGATGGCATATCAGACAGGCTTGCTGGTGTTATTAAAAAATATAAAGCGCCTGATAATTTAAAAAATGAAATAGATGAAGCAATAAAAAAAGGTTACAAGATTTTAACCATGTCGGACAGGCAATATCCGCCTCTTCTTCTGGAAATACCTGATCCCCCGCCTATTCTATATGTTTCAGGGAATCTTGACAGTTTTTCAAAAAATATAGCTGTTGTCGGCTCAAGAAACGCGACTGACTATGGTATTTCAATCACGAAAAGACTATGCTCAGATCTTGTTTCCCATAATCTTACAGTTGTAAGCGGAATGGCAAGGGGAATAGATACAGCCGCTCATGAAGGTGCTCTCATCGGAAAGGGCAAAACAATTGCGGTGCTTGGAAGCGGTCTTAACAGAATTTATCCTGCACAGAATATAAAACTCTTTCAGAAGATTTCCGAAAACGGTGCTGTAATATCGGAACTTCCTCTATCGGCAGAGCCTGATGCGTTTAATTTTCCTGCACGAAACAGAATAATAAGCGGAATTTCACTCGGTACCGTTGTCGTTGAAGCCACTAAAAGGAGCGGGTCTCTTATTACAGCAAAGCTTGCGGCTGAACAAAACAGAGAAGTTTTTGCAGTACCGGGAAGCATAGAGTCTTTTAAAAGCACGGGCACTCATACATTAATAAAACAGGGAGCAAAACTTGTCGAAAATGTAAAGGATATTTTAGACGAGCTTTCAAATATTCTTGCATACCCAAATAACACGCCCATACAGGAAGAAAAAGAAATTGCTTATAATAACATTTGTCTGAACCCAGACGAATTGCGGATATTAAAAGCTCTTGAACCATACCCTGCCCATATAGACGAACTTGCCCGCAAGGTTAAAATGGAGTCGGGAAAACTTTTGGGTATACTGTTAAAGTTAGAACTGCGTGACTTGATACAACAAGCGCCCGGAAAATTATTTTCTGTAAGAACAGAGAGAATTGAATAATAGTATTATAACAACCTCGTTTTTTATAAAGGCATATCAGATATAATATAGCTGATGGACAAAAAGTCCGCCATAATCAATAGTCCGATAAAAAGTTATCGTAATTCAAGTGAGGAATATTAAGTGAGCAAACCGCTTGTAGTTGTTGAATCTCCAACTAAAGTTAGAACAATAAAAAAATATTTAGGAAACGATTATAATGTAGTATCAACCATAGGGCACATAAAGGACCTGCCCGCAAAAAAAATCGGAATAAATATTGAAGACG